>NZ_QGSW01000198.1:0-24722 GCF_003176715.1 Micromonospora sp. S4605 | reverse complement strand
GTCCGGCGGCGGGCGGGGCCACGGTCCGGCGGCGGGCGGGGCGACGGACCGGCGGCGGGCGACGGTGGTCGGCGCAGCTAGTAGACTTTCCAGGTCTGTCCGCCAATTGATGATCAAGGCAGGAAATGGCCACCACCAACGACCTGAAGAACGGCCTGGTACTCAACCTCGACGGGGAGCTCTGGTCCGTCGTCGAGTTCCAGCACGTCAAGCCCGGTAAGGGTGGTGCGTTCGTGCGTACCACGCTGAAGAACGTGCTCTCCGGCAAGGTCGTCGACAAGACCTTCAACGCGGGCACCAAGGTCGAGACCGCGACCGTCGACAAGCGCACCATGCAGTACCTCTACGCCGACGGCGAGGACTACGTCTTCATGGATCTGGAGACCTTCGACCAGATCACCGTCCCCGGCGGCACCGTCGGCGAGGCGGCCAACTACCTGCTGCCCGAGGCCGAGGCGACGGTGGCCACCCACGAGAGCGTCCCGCTCTACGTGGAACTGCCCACCAGCGTCGTGCTCGAGGTCACCTACACCGAGCCGGGCCTGCAGGGCGACCGTTCCACCGGCGGCAACAAGCCGGCCACCGTCGAGACCGGCGCGACCGTGCAGGTGCCGCTCTTCATCACCACCGGCGAGAAGATCAAGGTCGACACCCGCGACGGCCGTTACCTCGGCCGCGCCTGATGGCCGAGGGTCCCAAACAGCAGATGCCGGCGCGCCGCAAGGCGCGCAAGCGGGCACTGGACGTGCTCTACGAGGCCGACCTGCGTGACCGGCCGCCGGTGGAGGTGCTCGCGGGCTACCTCGAGCGGATCGAGAAGCCCCGGCCGGAGCACCTCGGCTACGCGGTGAGCCTGGTCGAGGGCGTCGCCGACCACCTCGACAGGATCGACGAGCTGATCGCGAGCTACGCCGAGGGCTGGACGCTCGACCGGATGCCGGCGGTCGACCGCAACCTGGCCCGGATCGCCGTCTACGAGCTGCTCTACGTCGACGAGATCGACGACCCGGTGGCGATCAGCGAGGCGGTGGAGCTGGCCCGGCAGATGTCGACCGACGACTCGCCGCGCTTCCTCAACGGTCTGCTCGGCCGGATCGCCGAGTACGCCACCCGCTGAGCGCGGCCGGTCCGCCGCCCGCGTAAAGCGACACCGACCACGAAAGGGCCCGTGCCGTCCGGCACGGGCCCTTTCGGTGCGACAGCGGTCAGGAGGCGAAGAACGCCCGCGGGTCGGCGACCAGCACACCGTGCTCGGTCAGCCGCTCGATCAGGCCGGACGGCGAGGCGTCGTAGACGATCGCCAGCGCGCGCAGGTCGTCGGCGCGGATGGAGAGCACCCGGCCGTTGTAGTCACCGCGCTGCTGCTGGATGGCACGGGCGTACCGGGCGACGTAGGCCAGGTCCTCCGAGGCCTCGTCGTAGAGCCGCTCCAGGTCCAGGACGATCTTGCTGGTCGGCTCGTGCCGCACCCCGCTGCCGTCGGGCAGCAGCTCCGAGACGGGAACTCGGTAGAAGTCGGCCAGCTCGGCCAGCCGGGACACCGTGACGGCCCGGTCGCCGCGCTCGTACGAGCCGACCACCACCGCCTTCCACCGCCCGTTCGACTTCTCCTCCACCCCCTGCAGGGACAGGCCCTGCTGCTGGCGGATGGAGCGCAGGCGGGCGCCCAGCGACTTGGCGTATTCAGAGGGCATTCGGACACTCCCAGTGCTGCTCGGGGTTCTCCCAGCTATCGCTACGGAGCGTGACGGTACGGGGATTGCGACACCTGGTCAAGTGGTCGTGACCTTCCCGTTGGGTACGCCGGGGGAGTTATCCCCATTTCGCCGGGCTGACCAGGTGCTCAGTGGCCGCCGGCGGTCCGGCCCGTGACCACTGGTAACGTGGCTGAAGCCCACGCCGGGCCGGACCCGGTCCGGCGTGCGGATCCGACGTCCTTTAACGACCCGTCCCGTGAGGCGGGGAAGGAGGTCCGCCGTGGCCTACCCACCGGCTGCCCAGTCGCCGACCGCCCGACAACCCTCGGTGAAGGTGATCCTCACCAGCGCCGACGTCCAGCGGGTGGTCGACCGGATCGCCCACCAGATCCTGGAGAAGACCCAGGGCGCCGCCGACACCGTCCTGCTCGGCATACCCACCCGGGGCGCCCCGCTCGCGAAGCGGCTGGCCGCCCGGATCAGCACCTTCGAGGACGTGACCGTCCCGGTCGGCGTGCTGGACATCACCCTCTACCGCGACGACCTGCGCCGGCACGCCACCCGCGCGGTCGGTCCCACCCAGCTGCCGGCCGGCGGCATCGATGGCAAGCGGGTCGTCCTCGTCGACGACGTGCTCTTCTCCGGCCGGACCGTGCGGGCCGCCCTGGACGCGCTCAACGACGTGGGCCGCCCGGCCTCGGTGCAGCTCGCCGTCCTGGTCGACCGCGGCCACCGGGAGCTGCCGATCCGCGCCGACTACGTCGGCAAGAACATCCCGACCTCGCTCGCCGAGAGCGTCAAGGTCACCCTCGCCGAGACCGACGGCGCCGACGAGGTCAAGCTGTTCGGGGGGACCCCCGCATGATCAGGCACCTGCTCTCCGGCGGCGACCTGGACGCCGCCACCGCCACCCAGATCCTGGACACCGCCGCCGAGATGGCCACCGTCGCCGGCCGCGAGGTCAAGAAGCTCCCCGCGCTGCGCGGCCGCACCGTGGTCAACCTCTTCTACGAGGACTCCACCCGGACCCGGATCTCGTTCGAGGCGGCGGCGAAGCGGCTCAGCGCCGACGTGATCAACTTCTCCGCGAAGGGGTCCAGCGTCGCCAAGGGCGAGAGCCTGAAGGACACCGCGCTGACCCTGCAGGCGATGGGGGCCGACGCGGTGGTGGTGCGCCACCCCGCCTCCGGCGCCGCGCACCGGCTCGCCAACTGGGTCGACGGCTCGGTGGTCAACGCCGGCGACGGCACTCATGAACACCCCACCCAGGCGCTGCTGGACGCGTACACCATGCGGGCCCGGCTGGGCCGGCTGGCCGGCCTGTCGGTCGCGGTGGTCGGGGACGTGCTGCACAGCCGGGTGGCCCGCTCCAACGTGCTGCTGCTGTCCACCCTCGGCGCCAAGGTGACCCTGGTCGGGCCGCCGACGCTGATCCCGGTCGACATCGCGCAGGCGCTCGCGCCCGGCACCGGGGTCTGCTACGACCTGGACACCGTGCTGCCCACCTCGGACGTGGTGATGATGCTGCGGGTGCAGCGCGAGCGCATGAACGACTCCTACTTCCCGTCCGCCCGCGAGTACGCCCGCCGCTACGGCCTGGACGGCCCGCGGATGCGCCGGCTGCCCGAGCACGCGATCGTCATGCACCCCGGCCCGATGAACCGGGGCATGGAGATCACGCCCGAGGTGGCCGACTCGCCCCGCTCCACCATCGTCGAACAGGTCGCCAACGGGGTCTCCGTCCGGATGGCCGTCCTCTACCTGCTGCTCGGGGGGAACAACTCATGACCGCGTACCTGGTCAAGGGGGTCAGCGTGGTGGGGGCCGCGCCGACCGACCTGCTGATCCGCGACGGCGTCGTGGCCGAGGTCGGCGCCGGCCTGACCGCCGACGGCGCCACCGTGCTCGACGCCACCGGCCTGGTGGCCCTGCCGGGCCTGGTCGACCTGCACACCCACCTGCGCGAGCCGGGCCGGGAGGACGCCGAGACCGTCGAGTCCGGCTCGCGGGCCGCCGCCCTGGGCGGCTACACGGCGGTCTGCGCGATGGCCAACACCTCGCCGGTGGCCGACACCGCCGGCGTGGTCGAGCAGGTCTGGCGGCTAGGCCGGGAGGCCGGGCTGGTCGACGTGCAGCCGATCGGCGCGGTCACCGTCGGGCTGGCCGGCGAGCGGCTGGCCGAACTCGGCGCGATGGCCGACTCCGCGGCCCGGGTGCGGATCTTCTCCGACGACGGGCACTGCGTGGCCGACCCGAAGCTGATGCGCCGGGCGCTGGAGTACGTCAAGGCGTTCGACGGGATCATCGCCCAGCACGCCGAGGAGCCCCGGCTCACCGAGGGCGCGCAGATGCACGAGGGCGAGGTCTCCACCCGGCTCGGGCTGACCGGCTGGCCGGCGGTCGCCGAGGAGGCGATCATCGCCCGGGACGTGCTGCTGGCCGAGCACGTCGGCAGCCGGTTGCACGTCTGCCACGTCTCCACCGCCGGCAGCGTCGAGGTGCTCCGGCAGGCCAAGGCCCGCGGGGTCCGGGTCACCGCCGAGGTGACCCCGCACCACCTGCTGCTCACCGACGAGCGGGCGGCGACCTACGACCCGGTCTACAAGGTCAACCCGCCGCTGCGCACCGCCGCCGACATCGCCGCGCTGCGCGCCGCGCTGGTCGACGGCGTGATCGACATCGTCGCCACCGACCACGCCCCGCACGCGGTGGAGGACAAGGAGTGCGAGTGGGCGTACGCCCGGCCGGGCATGCTCGGCCTGGAGACGGCGCTGTCCATCGCGCTCGACGTGCTCGGCCCCGAGTGGGACCTGATCGCCGAGCGGATGTCCCGCACCCCGGCCCGGATCGCCGGGCTGGAGGGGCACGGCCTCGATCCGGCGCCCGGCGTGCCGGCCAACCTGACCCTGGTCGACCCGGCCGCCCGCCGGGTGATCGAGCCGGCCGAGCTGGCCAGCCGCAGTCGCAACACCCCGTACGCCCGCATGACGCTGCCGGGTCGCATCGTGGCGACCTTCCTGCGCGGCGAGCCGACGGTCCTGGACGGAAAGGCTGTCAAGTGACCCGCAGACGATCGGCGATCCTCGTCCTCGAGGACGGACGGACCTTCCACGGCGAGGCGTACGGCAGCGTCGGGGAGACCTTCGGCGAGGCGGTCTTCAACACCGGCATGACCGGCTACCAGGAGACCCTGACCGACCCGTCCTACCACCGGCAGGTGGTGGTGCAGACCGCCCCGCACATCGGCAACACCGGCGTCAACGGCGAGGACGACGAGTCCGACCGGATCTGGGTGGCCGGCTACGTGGTGCGTGACCCGGCCCGGATCGGCTCCAACTGGCGGGCCACCGGCGGGCTGGAGGACCGGCTCGCCACCGAGGGCGTGGTCGGCATCAGCGGGGTGGACACCCGGGCGCTGACCCGGCACCTGCGCGAGCGCGGCGCGATGCGGGTCGGCGTCTCCAGCGTGGAGACCGACCCGCGGGCGCTGCTGGCCCGGGTGCGGCAGGCGCCGCCGATGGTCGGCGCGGACCTCTCCGCCGAGGTGACCACCGCCAAGCCGTACGTGGTCGCCGCCGAGGGCGAGCACCGGTACACGGTGGCCGCGCTGGACCTGGGCATCAAGCGCAACGTGCCGCGCCGGCTGGCCGCGCGCGGGGTGACCACGCACGTGCTGCCCGCCGGCTCCACCATCGACGACCTGCTGGCCACCGGCGCCGACGCGGTCTTCTTCTCACCCGGCCCCGGCGACCCGGCCACCGCCGACGGCCCGGTCGCGCTGGCCCGGGAGGTGCTGCGCCGCGAGATCCCGCTGTTCGGCATCTGCTTCGGCAGCCAGATCCTCGGCCGGGCGCTGGGCTTCGGCACCTACAAGCTCGGCTACGGCCACCGGGGGATCAACCAGCCGGTGCTCGACCGGGCCACCGGCAAGGTCGAGGTGACCAGCCACAACCACGGCTTCGCCGTCGAGGTGCCGGGGGCACGGCAGGGCGCTGTCGTACCCGACCAGGTGATCGAGACCGAGTTCGGCGGCGTCCAGGTCAGTCACGTCTGCCTCAATGACAACGTGGTCGAGGGGCTGCGGGCGAAGGACGTGCCCGCCTTCACCGTCCAGTACCACCCGGAGGCGGCGGCCGGCCCGCACGACGCGGACTACCTGTTCGACCGCTTCGCCGAACTCATCGAGGGGCGCACCGATGCCTAAGCGGACCGATCTCAAGCACGTCCTGGTGATCGGCTCCGGGCCGATCGTGATCGGGCAGGCCTGCGAGTTCGACTACTCCGGCACCCAGGCCTGCCGGGTGCTGCGCAGCGAGGGCATCCGGGTCAGCCTGGTCAACTCGAACCCGGCGACGATCATGACCGACCCGGAGTTCGCCGACGCCACGTACGTCGAGCCGATCACCCCGGAGTTCGTCGAGCTGGTGATCGCCAAGGAGCGGCCGGACGCGATCCTGCCCACCCTGGGCGGGCAGACCGCGCTGAACACGGCGGTCGCCCTGCACTCCTCCGGCGTGCTGGAGAAGTACGGCGTCGAGCTGATCGGCGCGAACATCGAGGCGATCAACCGCGGCGAGGACCGGCAGCTGTTCAAGGACATCGTGGCCAAGGCCGGGGTCCGGCTCGGCGTCGACGACCCGGCCGGGCTGGTGCCCCGGTCCCGGGTCTGCCACTCGATGGACGAGGTCGAGGCGACCGTCGCCGAGCTGGGCCTGCCGGTGGTGATCCGGCCGTCGTTCACCATGGGCGGCCTCGGCTCCGGCATGGCACACACCCCCGAGGAACTGGCCCGGATCGCCGGGGCCGGCCTGGCCGCGAGCCCGGTGCACGAGGTGCTCATCGAGGAGAGCGTGCTCGGCTGGAAGGAGTACGAACTCGAACTGATGCGCGACCGCCACGACAACGTGGTGGTGGTCTGCTCGATCGAGAACGTCGACCCGATGGGCGTGCACACCGGCGACAGCGTGACCGTCGCCCCGGCGATGACCCTCACCGACCGGGAGTACCAGCGCCTGCGCGACCTGGGCATCGCGGTGCTGCGCGAGGTCGGGGTGGACACCGGCGGCTGCAACATCCAGTTCGCGATCAACCCGGCCGACGGGCGGATCGTGGTGATCGAGATGAACCCGCGGGTGTCCCGCTCCTCGGCGCTGGCGTCCAAGGCGACCGGCTTCCCGATCGCGAAGATCGCCGCGAAGCTGGCCATCGGCTACACCCTGGACGAGATCCCCAACGACATCACGCTGAAGACCCCGGCGGCGTTCGAGCCGACGCTGGACTACGTGGTGGTGAAGATCCCGCGGTTCGCGTTCGAGAAGTTCCCCGGCGCCGACCCGGAGCTGACCACCACCATGAAGTCGGTCGGCGAGGCGATGAGCCTGGGCCGCAACTTCACCGAGGCGCTGAACAAGGCGATGCGCTCGATGGAGACCGCGGCGGCCGGCTTCTGGACCCGGCCCGACCCGGCCGGTGCGACGAAGGAGAACAGCCTCGCCGCGCTGGGGATGCCGCACGACGGCCGGCTCTACACGGTCGAGCGGGCGCTGCGGCTGGGCGCGTCGATCGCCGAGGTCGCCACCGCCTCCGGCGGCATCGACCCGTGGTTCCTGGATCAGATCGCCGCCCTGGTCGAGCTGCGTGCCGAGATCGTCGCCGCGCCGGTGCTCGACGCCGACCTGCTGCGCCGGGCCAAGCGGGCCGGGCTGTCCGACCGGCAGCTGGCGGCGCTGCGTCCGGAGCTGGCGGCCGAGGACGGGGTACGCACGCTGCGGCACCGGCTCGACATCCGGCCGGTGTACAAGACGGTGGACACCTGCGCGGCCGAGTTCGCCGCGACCACGCCCTACCACTACTCCTCGTACGACTCCGAGACCGAGGTGGTCGGCTCGGCCCGGCCCAAGGTGATGATCCTCGGCTCCGGGCCGAACCGGATCGGGCAGGGCATCGAGTTCGACTACTCCTGCGTGCACGCGGTGATGGCGCTGCGTACCGCGCCGGTCGGCGGCGCTGCCGGCTCCGCCGGCGCCGGCTTCGAGACCGTGATGGTCAACTGCAACCCGGAGACGGTCTCCACCGACTACGACACCGCCGACCGGCTCTACTTCGAGCCGCTCACCTTCGAGGACGTGCTGGAGGTCTGGCACGCCGAGGACGCCTCCGGCAAGGCGGCCGGCGGACCGGGCGTGATCGGGGTGATCGTGCAGCTCGGCGGGCAGACCCCGCTCGGGCTGGCGCAGCGGCTGAAGAACGCCGGGGTACCGGTCGTCGGCACCTCCCCGGAGTCGATCCACCTGGCCGAGGAGCGGGGCGCGTTCGGCGCGCTGCTGGCCCGGGCCGGGCTGCGCGCGCCGGCGCACGGCATGGCCACCTCGTACGACGAGGCGAAGGCGATCGCCGAGGAGATCGGCTACCCGGTGCTGGTGCGGCCGTCGTACGTGCTGGGCGGTCGGGGCATGGAGATCGTCTACGACGACGCCACGCTGCGCGACTACATCGGCCGGGCCACCGCGATCTCGCCGGACCACCCGGTGCTGGTGGACCGCTTCCTCGACGACGCCATCGAGATCGACGTGGACGCGCTCTGCGACGCCGACGGCGAGGTCTACCTCGGCGGGGTGATGGAGCACATCGAGGAGGCCGGCATCCACTCCGGCGACTCGTCCTGCGCGCTGCCGCCGATCACCCTGGCCGGCTCGCACCTGGCCGAGGTGCGTCGGTACACCGAGGCGATCGCCCGGGGAATCGGCGTACGCGGCCTGCTCAACGTCCAGTACGCGCTCAAGGACGACGTGCTCTACGTGCTGGAGGCGAACCCGCGGGCGTCCCGGACGGTGCCGTTCGTGTCGAAGGCCACGGCCGTGCCGCTGGCCAAGGCGGCCGCCCGGATCGCGCTCGGCGCCACCATCGCCGAACTGCGTGCCGAGGGGCTGCTCCCGGCCACCGGGGACGGCGGCTCGATGCCGCCGGACGCCCCGATCGCGGTGAAGGAGGCGGTGCTGCCGTTCAAGCGGTTCCGCACCCCCACCGGCAAGGGGGTGGACTCGCTGCTCGGCCCGGAGATGAAGTCGACCGGCGAGGTGATGGGCATCGACACCGCCTTCGGGCACGCCTTCGCCAAGAGCCAGTCCGCCGCGTACGGCTCGCTGCCGACCGGCGGGAAGATCTTCGTCTCGGTGGCCAACCGGGACAAGCGCGGCATGATCTTCCCGATCAAGCGCCTGGCCGACCTGGGCTTCGAGATCGTCGCCACCACCGGCACCGCCGAGGTGCTGCGCCGGCACGGCATCGCCTGCGAACAGATCCGCAAGCACTACGAGGCGGGCGCGGGCGAGGACGCGGTGTCGCTGATCCTCGGCGGCGACGTGGCACTGGTGATCAACACGCCGCAGGGTTCCGGCGCCAGCGCCCGCTCGGACGGCTACGAGATCCGCAGCGCGGCGGTCACCGCTGACATCCCGTGCATCACCACGGTGCCCGGCGCGGCCGCCGCGGTGATGGGCATCGAGGCCCGGATCCGCGGCGACATGCAGGTCCGCCCCCTTCAGGAGCTGCACGCCGCCCTCCGGGCCGAGCAGTGATCTTCGAGCGGGTGGTGCGGCCGGGGCTGTTCCGGATCGGGGGCGGGGACGCAGAGGCGGCGCACGAGTGGACGCTGCGCCGCCTGGCCGGGCTTGCTCACCGGCCGGCGGCGCTGGCCGCGCTGCGCGCCCGGTACGCCGTCGCGGCGCCGCGCACGGTGTTCGGCGTCGAGTTCCCCAACCCGGTCGGGCTGGCCGCCGGGATGGACAAGAACGGCGTCGCGCTGCCCGCCTGGCCGGCGCTCGGCTTCGGCTTCGTGGAGGTCGGCACGGTCACCGCGCACCCGCAGCCGGGCAATCCCCGGCCCCGGTTGTTCCGGCTGCGCGACAGCGAGGCCGTGGTCAACCGGATGGGCTTCAACAACGCCGGCGCCGAGGCCCTCGCGGCCCGGCTGGCGGCGCTGCCCCGCCCGCTGGGCGTGCCGCTGGGCATCTCGCTGGGCAAGTCCAAGGTGACCCCGCTGGACGAGGCGGTGGCGGACTACCAGGCCTCCTACCGGGCGCTGCGCGGGCACGGTGACTACTTCGCGGTCAACGTCTCCTCGCCGAACACCCCGGGGCTGCGGGCGTTGCAGGACCGGGCGCACCTGGACGCGCTGCTCGCGGCGCTGGTGGGGGAGAAGCCGGTGCTGGTGAAGATCGCCCCGGACCTGACCGAGCCGGCCATCGCCGAGTTGCTGGAGGTCTGCCTGGCCCGGGGCGCGGCCGGGGTGATCGCCACCAACACCACCCTGGCCCGGGACGGGCTGGCCCCGGCGGACCGGGCGCGGGGCGCGGAGGCTGGCGGGCTCTCCGGCCGGCCGCTCGCCGACCGGGCCCGGCAGGTGGTCGCCTTCGTGCACCGGGAGACCGGTGGCCGGCTGCCGATCGTCGGCGTGGGCGGCATCGTCGACCCGGACGGCGCGGCCCGGATGTTCGACGCCGGCGCCAGCCTGGTCCAGCTCTACACCGGCTTCATCTACCGTGGCCCGGCCCTGGTCCGGGCCGCCGCCCGCGCGTCGGCCGCCGCCCCGGCCACGGCCGGGACCGCGAGCCGGTGAGCCGCCGTCCCGGCGGCGTCCGACCGGGTGCGGCGGAGTCCGCCGGCCGCGCCCGGCACCCGGCCGGACCGACCCCGACCGGGCGGTACCCCCGCCCGGTCGGCATCGCGTTCGACGAGGCTACGAGGGAGCGCACGTGACACCCGAGGAGATCCTGGCCGGGGACCGGGCGCACGTGTGGCATCCGTACGCGGCGCTCCCGCCGGCCAGCCCGCCCTATGTGGTCGAGGGCGCGGAGGGGGTGCGGCTGCGGCTGGCGGACGGGCGGGAACTCGTCGACGGGATGTCGTCGTGGTGGGCGGCGATCCACGGCTACCGGCACCCGGTGCTGGACGCGGCGGTGACCGACCAGCTCGGCCGGATGAGCCACGTGATGTTCGGCGGGCTCACCCACGCCCCGGCGGTACGGCTGGCGCAGACCCTGGTCGAGCTGGCCCCGGACGGGCTGGAACACGTCTTCCTCTGCGACTCGGGCTCGGTGAGCGTCGAGGTCGCGGTGAAGATGTGCCTGCAGTACCAGCGGGCCACCGGCCGGCCGGAGCGCCGCCGGCTGGGCACCTGGCGGGGCGGCTACCACGGCGACACGTTCCACCCGATGAGCGTCTGCGACCCCGAGGGCGGCATGCACCACCTCTGGGGCGACGTGCTGCCCCGGCAGGTCTTCGCCCCGGCGCCACCGGGCGGGTTCGACACCCCGCCCGACCCGGCCTACGAGGCGGCGCTGGTCGACTCGGTCGAGCGGCACGCCCACGAACTGGCCGCGGTGATCGTCGAGCCGGTGGTCCAGGGCGCCGGCGGGATGCGCTTCCACCACCCGCACTACCTGCGGGTGCTGCGCGAGGTGACCCGGGAGCACGGGGTGCTGCTGGTCTTCGACGAGATCGCCACCGGCTTCGGCCGCACCGGCACCATGTTCGCCGCCGAGCACGCCGGAGTGACGCCGGACGTGATGTGCGTGGGCAAGGCGCTCACCGGTGGCTACCTCACCCTGGCCGCGGCGCTGTGCACCCCGCGGATCGCCCGGGGCATCTCCGCGGCCGGTGTGCTGGCGCACGGCCCGACGTTCATGGGCAACCCGCTGGCCTGTGCGGTCGCCAACGCCTCCATCGGGCTGCTGCGGGCCGGAGACTGGGCGGGGCAGGTGGCGAGGCTCCAGGCGGGACTGCGGGCCGGCCTGGAGCCACTGCGCGGCGCGCCGGGGGTGATCGACGTGCGGGTGCTGGGCGGGATCGGCGTGGTGCACCTGGACCACGAGGTGGACCTGCCCGCCGCCACCGTCGCCGCGGCGGAGCGGGGCGTCTGGCTGCGCCCGTTCCGCGACCTGGTCTACACCATGCCGCCGTACGTCACCGACGACGCCGACCTGGCCCGGATCGCGGCCGGCGTGGCGGCGGCGGTGGCGGCCGGCTGAGCCCGGGCCGAGGAACCCACGGCCGGGTACGCGGGTGGCCGACGCGGCCCGCGCGAGGAGCGAGGAGAGGACGAGACGTGGAGACTTTCGGCGCCCGCCTGCACCGGGCCGTGACCGAACGGGGCCCGCTCTGCGTGGGCATCGACCCGCACCCGGGGCTGCTGGCCCGCTGGGGGCTGCCCGACGACGTCACCGGGCTCGACCGGTTCGCCCGGACCGTCGTGGAAGCGCTCGGTGACCGGGTTGCGGTGATCAAGCCTCAGTCGGCCTTCTTCGAGCGGTTCGGCGCGCGCGGGGTCGAAATTCTTGAGTCAACTATCCGACAGTTACGGGATTCCGGCTCGCTCGTTCTGCTTGACGTCAAGCGCGGGGACATCGGCTCGACGGTCGCCGCGTACGCCGCCGCGTACCTCGACCCATCCAGCCCCTTGTATGTCGACGCGGTCACCGCCAGCCCGTATCTCGGCGTCGGTTCGCTCGCTCCGATGTTCGAGCTGGCCGCCGCGCACGGCGGTGGAGTCTTCGTGCTGGCGCTCACCTCCAACCCCGAGGGAGCCGCCGTGCAGCGCGCCCGCGCGGCCGACGGGCGGACCGTGGCGCAGACCGTGATCGACGAGATTTCCCAGCTCAACGCGGGTGCGGAGCCGCTCGGCAGCTTCGGTCTGGTGGTCGGGGCGACCATCGGCGACACCGGTCACGACCTGTCCGCGGTGAACGGTCCGCTGCTCGCGCCGGGCCTCGGCGCGCAGGGCGCCACCCCGGCCGACCTGCGCCTGGTCTTCGGTTCCAGCCTGCCCGCGGTGCTGCCGTCGTACTCCCGGGAGGTGCTGGGCGCGGGCCCCGACGTGGACGCCCTGCGGGCCGCCGCGGAGCGGGCGCTGGCCGACTGCCGGGCCGCGCTGGCTGCCCGTTGACTGACTGACGGGTCGGTCACTTTGTGGTGATCATGGCGCGCCCACGTTGCCGAAAGCTCCGTTGACCGCTAGTTTTCCCCGCGCTGGGAACCATGGACCCCTTGGTTCACAGCGACACCACGTTTCACAGATGCGGCGGTGCGTCCCGCCCGTCGCGATAGGGACCTGAGGAGAACTGGTGCCGCTCCCGTCACTGACCCCCGAGCAGCGCGCAGCCGCGCTCGAGAAGGCTGCGGAGATCCGCAAGGCCCGCGCTGAGCTGAAGGAGCAGCTCAAGCAGGGCAAGACCACCCTCGGAGCCGTCCTTGAGCGGGCCGAGTCCGACGACGTCGTCGGCAAGCTCAAGGTGTCCGCCGTCCTGCAGGCGATGCCGGGTATCGGCAAGATCCGGGCCACCCAGATCATGGAGAAGCTCAAGATCGCCGACAGCCGTCGCCTGCGCGGTCTCGGCGAGCAGCAGCGCAAGGCACTGCTTGGAGAGTTCTCCGCCAACTGACCGTGGCGGCGTGTAGAAACAAGCAGTGAGCACGGAAGGTGAGGCGCGCCCGGCGGCTCGGCTCACTGTCCTGGCCGGACCTTCGGGCACCGGCCGGGAGAGTGTCGTCGAGCTGGTCCGGGCGCGTTCTCCCGCCGTGTGGACGCCGGTGCCGGCGACCACCCGCCCACCGCGCGCGGGCGAACGGCCCGGCACCGACCGGCTCTTCTGCGACCCGGTCGAGTTCGACCGGATGGCCGCCGCCGGCGAGCTGCTGGAGTGGAGCCGGATCGGCCCGTACGCGCGCGGCACGCCGGCCGCGCAGGTACGCGCCCGGCTGGCCGCCGGGCAGCCGGTGCTGCTCCCGCTCGACCTGCCCGGCGCGATCGGCGTCCGGGCCGTGCTTCCCGACACCCGCCTGGTCCTGCTCGTGCCGCCCGGATTCCAGCCGGCGCCGGCCACCCTGGCGGAGACCGACGCCGTCGTGGTGCACGACCTGACCGAGCGGGCGGTCACCGAGCTGGTAGGCTTGCTCGGTTCTTCAATGCCGGCTCCGGCCCGGTCGCCGCTGAGCGGTCGGGTGACGTAGCCGCGTCCGAGCGGTTCTCCAGACGCAGAGGTTAATTCGTGGGATCCATCGCCACCAACCCCGAGGGCATCACCAACCCGCCGATCGACGAGCTCCTCGAGAAGACGACGTCGAAGTACGCCCTGGTCATCTTCGCCGCCAAGCGCGCGCGCCAGGTCAACGCCTACTACAGCCAGCTCGGCGAGGGCCTGCTGGAGTACGTCGGCCCGCTGGTCGAGACCACCCCGCAGGAGAAGCCGCTCTCCATCGCCATGCGCGAGATCAACGCGGGCCTGCTCACCGCCGAGCCGACCGACCAGCCGTAACCCGCCCCGCGCCGATGTCCGCCCGGATCGTCCTCGGGGTCGGTGGCGGCATCGCCGCCTACAAGGCGTGCGAGCTGCTGCGGCTGTTCACCGAGTCCGGCCACCGGGTCCGGGTCGTGCCGACCGCGTCGGCGCTCCGCTTCGTCGGGGCGCCGACCTGGGCGGCGCTCTCCGGCCAGCCGGTCGCCGACGAGGTCTGGTCCGACGTGCACGAGGTGCCGCACGTGCGCCTCGGTCAGCAGGCCGACCTGGTGGTGGTCGCGCCGGCCACCGCCGACCTGCTCGCCAAGGCCGCCCACGGCCTCGCCGACGACCTGCTCACCAACACCCTGCTCACCGCCCGCTGCCCGGTGGTGCTGGCGCCCGCCATGCACACCGAGATGTGGGAGCACCCGGCGACCGTCGCCAACGTGGCCACGCTGCGCGGGCGCGGCGTGCGGGTGATCGAACCCGCCGTCGGCCGGCTCACCGGTGCGGACACCGGCAAGGGCCGGCTGCCCGACCCGGCGGAGATCTTCGCGGTCGCCCGCCGGGCCCTCACCCGTGGCGTCGCCGCCCCGGCCGACCTGGCCGGCCGCCGGGTGGTGGTCACCGCCGGCGGCACCCGGGAGCCGCTGGACCCGGTCCGCTTCCTGGGCAACCGGTCCTCCGGCAAGCAGGGCTACGCGTTCGCCCGCACCGCCGTGGCCCGGGGCGCCCGGGTCACCCTGATCTCGGCCAACGTGGCGCTGCCGGATCCGGCCGGCGTGGACCTGGTCCGGGTCGGCACCACCGAGGAGCTGCGCCAGGCCACCCTCGCCGCGGCCGAGGCGGCCGACGTGGTGGTGATGGCGGCCGCTCCGGCCGATTTCCGGCCGGCGACCTACGCGACTGGCAAAATCAAGAAGTCGGACGACGGCAGCGCGCCCACCATCGAGCTGGTCACCAACCCGGACATCGCCGCCGAGCTGGGCCAGCGCCGTCGACCGGAGCAGGTGCTGGTGGTGTTCGCCGCCGAGACCGGCGACGCCGAGGCCAACGGCCGGGCCAAGCTCGCCCGCAAGCGAGCCGACCTCATCGTGATCAACGAGGTCGGGCCGGACAAGGTCTTCGGCGCCGAGACCAACGCGGCGACCGTCATCGGCGCGGACGGCTCGGTCAGCCGGATGCCCGAGCAGTCGAAGGAGGACCTGGCCGACGGCGTCTGGGACCTCGTGGTGACCCGGCTGGCCGGTCCCTCCTGACGGGTGGTACCGAACACTGACCAGCGCGCGCTGCGCGGACGGTGGTGACTACACTGCCGCGGAACGACTTTTCCATAACTTAGGAGTGCCGTGACACGCCGCCTCTTCACGTCCGAATCGGTCACGGAAGGCCACCCGGACAAGATCGCCGACCAGATCAGCGACGGGATCCTGGACGCGCTGCTCAGCCAGGACCCGCACAGCCGGGTCGCGGTGGAGACCCTCATCACCACCGGCCAGGTGCACGTGGCCGGCGAGGTCACCACCAAGGCGTACGCCGACATCCCGACCATCGTCCGGGAGACCATCCTCGGGATCGGCTACGACTCGTCGAAGAAGGGCTTCGACGGGGCCTCGTGCGGCGTGAGCGTCTCCATCGGCAACCAGTCCCCGGACATCGCCCAGGGCGTCGACAACGCCTTCGAGCTGCGCACCGGCGCCTCGGAGAGTGCCCTGGACGCGCAGGGCGCCGGTGACCAGGGCATGATGTTCGGCTTCGCCTGCTCGGAGACGCCGGAACTGATGCCGCTGCCGATCGCGCTCGCGCACCGGCTGGCCCGCCGCCTCGCCGCCGTACGCAAGGACGGCACCATCCCCTACCTGCGTCCGGACGGCAAGACCCAGGTCACCATCGAGTACGACGGGCTGCGCCCGGTGCGGCTCAACACGGTGGTCGTGTCCAGCCAGCACGCCGCGGACATCTCGCTGGAGTCGCTGCTCACCCCGGACGTGCGCGAGCACGTCATCGCCCCGGAGCTGGAGAGCCTCGGGCTGGACACCGAGGGCTACCGGCTGCTGGTCAACCCGACCGGCCGGTTCGAGATCGGCGGCCCGATGGGTGACGCCGGCCTGACCGGCCGCAAGATCATCGTGGACACCTACGGCGGCTACGCCCGGCACGGCGGCGGCGCGTTCTCCGGCAAGGACCCGTCGAAGGTGGACCGCTCGGCGGCGTACGCGATGCGCTGGGTGGCCAAGAACGTGGTCGCCGCCGGCCTGGCCGAGCGCTGCGAGGCGCAGGTCGCGTACGCGATCGGCAAGGCCCACCCGGTCAGCCTCTTCATCGAGACGTTCGGCACCGAGACGGTGCCGGTCACCTCGATCGAGAAGGCGGTGACCGAGGTGTTCGACCTCCGCCCGGCCGCCATCATCCGGGACCTCAACCTGCTCCGCCCGATCTACCGGCAGACCGCGGCGTACGGCCACTTCGGCCGGGAACTGCCCGACCTGACCTGGGAGAGCACCGACCGGGCCGCCGACCTCAAGTCGGCCGCGGGAGCCTGACCGGCACCAGGCGTAGCGACCGGCGGCCCGCGGACGGGTCGCCGGTCGCTCGCGTCTGTGTGGACGTGCCGCTGGCCCACCTGGACCGGCCCTTCGACTACCTGGTGCCGGCCGAGCTGGACGCGGACGCGACGCCCGGGGTGCGGGTGAAGGTCCGCTTCGCCGGCCAGCTGGTGGACGGCTGGCTGCTGTCCCGGGGCGACGACTCCGGGCACACCGGGCGGCTGGCGTACCTGGAGAAGGTGGTCTCGCCGGAGCCGGTGCTGGCGCCCGAGGTGGCCCGACTGGCCCGCGCGGTCGCCGACCGGTACGCCGGCAGCCTCGCCGACGTGCTCCGGCTGGCCGTGCCGCCCCGGCACGCCCGGGTGGAGAAGGACGTCCGCGCCCGCGCCGCCGAGGGCGGGACCGCCGGGGTGGGCGGCGACGGCCCGGACGCTCCGCCGGCGCCCGGCAGCCCGGCTGCCACGCCAGACCCCACCGATGCGGACGCCACGGCGGAGTCCGCCGGTCTGGGTGCCGGTGCGGCTGCCGGTGCGGACGCCACGACGGAGTCGCCCGGCCAGGACCCCGCGTCGCGGCCTGCCGGTGCGGAGCCCGCCGGTCCGGGAGCCGGGGGAGAAGCCGCCGGCCCGGTGGGCCCGCCCGACCCGCACGGCTGGCGGGAGTACCCGGCCGGGCCGGCCCTGCTCCGGGCACTGGCCGAGGGTCGGGCGCCGCGGGCGGTCTGGTCGGCGCTGCCGGGGGAGGACTGGCCCGCCCGCTACGCCGACGCGGTCGCCGCGACCGTGGCCGGCGGCCGGGGCGCGGTGGTGGTGGTCGCCGACAACCGCGACCTGGACCGCCTGGACGCCGCGCTGACCGCCGCGCTGGGCCCCGGCCGGCACGTCTGCCTCTCCGCCGCGCTCGGTCCCGCCCGGCGCTACCGGGCGTTCCTCGCCGCTCGGCGCGGCGACGTGCCAGTGGTGATCGGCACGAGGGCGGCGATGTTCGCCCCGGTGGACCGGCTCGGCCTGGTCGCCATCTGGGACGACGGCGACGACCTGCACGCCGAGCCCCGGGCCCCCTACCCGCACGCCCGGGAGGTGCTGCTCACCCGCGCCCAGCTCGGTGCGGCGGCCGCCCTGGTCGGCGGGTACACCCGCACGGCCGAGGCGCAACTGCTGGTGGAGACGGGCTGGGCCCGGGAGGTGGTGGCCGACCGGGCCACCGTGCGGGCGCGGATGCCGGCGATAGCGCCGACCGGCGACGATCCTCAGTTGGCGCGTGACTCGCAGGCCGCCAGCGCCCGACTGCCCAGCCTCGCCTGGACCACCGCCCGGGACGCGCTGCGCGCCGACCGGCCGGTGCTGGTCCAGGTGCCCCGGCGCGGCTACCTGCCCGCGGTGGCCTGCGCCGACTGCCGGACCCCGGCGCGCTGCCCGCACTGCGCCGGCCCGCTCGCCCTGCCGTCGGCCGCCGGCACCCCCGCCTGCCGCTGGTGCGGCCGGGTCGCCGCCGCGTACGCCTGCCCGCAGTGCGGTGGTCGGCGGCTGCGCGCCTCGGTCACCGGCGCCCGGCGCACCGCCGAGGAGCTGGGCCGGGCGTTCCCCGGCGTGCCGGTGCGCACGTCCGGGCGGGAGGAGGTGCTCGCCACCGTGCCCGGCGGCGCCGGCCTGGTGATCGCCACCCCGGGCGCCGAACCGGTCGCCGACGGCGGCTACGGCGCCGTGCTGCTGCTCGACTCCTGGGCCCTGCTCACCCGGGCCGATCTGCGGGCCGGGGAGGAGGCGCTGCGCCGCTGGCTGGCCGCCGCCGCGCTGGCCCGGCCGGGACCGGCCGGCGGCCGGGTGGTGGTGGTCGCCGACGGCGCGCTCGCCCCGGTGCAGGCGCTGCTGCGCTGGGACGCCGCCTGGTTCGCCGAACGGGAGCTGGCCGAGCGGCGCGAGCTGGGCTTCCCGCCGGCGGTGCGGATGGCCAGCGTGACCGGCCAGCCGGCGGCGGTGGCCGACCTGCTGGCCGAGGCCCGGCTGCCCGCCGAGGCCGAGCTGCTCGGGCCGGTGCCGGCGGACGGGGAGCGGGAGCGGATGCTGGTCCGGGTGCCCCGGGCCCGGGCCGCCGCGCTGGCCGAGGCGCTGCACTCCGCCGCCGGGGTGCGGACCGCGCGCAAGGCCGCCGATCCGGTCCGCCTCCAGGTCGACCCGCTGGCCCTGTTCTGAGCGCCCCGACCCGGGCGTGCGGCCGGCGGCCGGGCCGCGGATCCGGGGCGCCACCGGCCGCCCGTCGCACCCGGTGTCCGGGAAACCGCTGGCCATGAGGTGATAGCATCGCCCGTCATGCCCGGGCGTACGACGGCTCCAGGTCGCGGCGCGGCGTCAGGCGCGCCGAGCTGGACCTGCCGCAGGACGGCGCGACGGTGGCGCCGAACGCGTCGGTCGGCGCGGTGTCGGGATCTCTAACAGCCGGTGATCAGGGGTGGACCAGTCGTGACCGTTCGTCAGTCGATCGTCTTCAACGGTGACCTCGGCAGCGGCAAGAGCACGGTGTCGGTGGAGATCGCCAAGCGGTTGGGGTTGCGCCGGGTCAGCGTCGGCGACCTCTACCGCGAGATGGCGCAACAGCGGCAGATGACCGCGCTGCAGCTCAACCTGCACGCCGAGCTGGACCAGGCGGTCGACGGCTACGTCGACCAGCTCCAGCGGGACATCGCGGCGTCGGGCGAGCGGTTGGTCATGGACTCCCGGCTGGCCTGGCACTTCTTCACCGACGCGGTCAAGGTGCACATGATCACCGAGCCGACCGAGGCGGCCCGCCGGGTGCTGGCCCGCCCGTCCGGCCCGGCGGAGAGCTACACCTCGCTGGAGGAGGCCCGGGCCAAGCTGAAGGAGCGCAGCGAGAGCGAGCGGAGCCGGTTCCTGGTCCGCTACGGGGTGGACAAGGCCCGGCTGCGCAACTACGACCTGATCTGCGACACCACCCGGGCGTCGGCCGCCGAGGTGGTCGAGCACATCATCGACGCGTACGAGGGCCGGCTCGGCGCGGATGTGCTGCGCGACGCGCCGCCGCTGCTGCTGCTCGACCCGGCCCGGGTGTACCCGACCGAGGACATCGCCACCCTGCGCGGCCTCTGGGACTCCGAGTTCGTCGGGGACGTCGCCTCGGCCGGGGACGAGGCGCTGGAGCCGCTGAAGATCGGCTACACCGGCGAGTACTTCTTCGTCGTCGACGGACACCGCCGGCTCAGCGCCGCCCTGCAGAACGGCTTCCACCTGGTGCCGGCGCAGCTGGTCGCCGAGGTCGACGAGCCGGTGGTCGGTGGGATGAGCGCGGTGGACTACTTCACCGCCCAGGTCCGGCCCGGCGTGGTCTACGACTGGGAGGCCGCTCACAAGATCGAGCTGCCGCTGCCGGAGCACGCCCGGCACGCCGGCGACGCGGTGCTGGCCGGGGAGCCGGGCGCGGGCGCCTGAGCCCAGCCCCACCGGCGTGACCTGGCCGACGGCCGGGCCCGCGCCGACCCCGCCGATCGACCGTCCGGGACCGACCGGCGACCCGGCCGATCGGGTCGTCCGGGCCGATCGGGTCGTCCGGGCTCAGGCCCGAGCGACGCCCGGCGACCGCCGGGCCGCCACCGCTGTCGCGAAGGCCCGCACCATCGGGTGCGGCTCGTCGCCGTCGCCGGCCAGCTCCGGCTGGAAGAGGGTGGCCAGGAAGAACGGGTGCCCGGGCAGTTCGGCGACCCGTACCTGCCCCTGCGGGTCGTGCCCGGTGAACCGGATGCCGTGCTCGACCAGGGTGGCCAGGTAGCGCGGGTTCAGCCCGTAGCCGCACTGGTAGCGTTCGGTGCTGCGGTCGACGCCGGTGCTCCGCTGCGCCAGCGAACCGGCGGTGAACACCACCGGCCCCTCGTGGCCGTGCAGCGCGCAGGCGAGCGGCTCGATCAGCAGCTCCCCGGCGTCCGGCGCGTTCTCGCCGTGGGCCACGTCGGCCAGGCACCGACCGCGTAGCCGGCGGCGACCAGCAGCCGCAGACCGCGCGGGCGTACTCCAGCAGGGTGTGCTGGAACCCGCCGCAGGTGGCCAGCAGCGGGATGCCGCCGGTGCGGGCACGGCGCACGGCGTGCAGCGCGCCGGCCTCGCTGCGGTAGGGGCTGCCGGGTAGCAGCCAGATCCCGTCGAAGTCGGCGAGCCGGCTCGCCGCCGCCTCGTCGGTGGGGATCCAGTACGCCTCCAGGTCGACGCCGTGCCGGTCCCGCAGGGCGGCCAGCAGGGCGGGCACCCGGGTGTGCGAGCGGACGGCGGGGGAGCGGTCGCCGACGAGGGCGAGCCGGGCAACGGCCGAGGTCATGCCGCCCATCGTCGCCAGCCCGGGCCGATCACGTCCAACGATGATCCGTACTGGCCGGATCAGGAACACTTATCGGCCGTGGACCCGCACCTGCTGCGCACCTTCACCGTCGTCGCCCGCCGCCGGTCGTTCTCGGCGGCCGCCGCGGAACTCGGCTACACCCAGTCGGCGGTCAGCCAGCACATCGCCGCCCTGGAGGCCGATCTCGGCGTACGCCTGCTGGACCGCCGGCCGGTGGCGCCGACGGCCGCCGGGGCCCGGCTGCTCGGGTACGCCGAGCCGATCCTGCTCCGGCTCGCCGCGGCGCGGGCCGACCTGGCCCGGCTGGCCACCCCGCGACCGGGGCCGCTGCGGATCGGCGCCACCCCGCTGGTGGTGGCCGCGGCGGCCCGGCTCGCCGAAGGCGGGCGGGGCGGCGCGCTGACGCTGCACGTCACCACCCGTGCCGACCTGCCACGCCGGGTCGCGACGGACGAGCTCGACCTCGGGCTGCGCGACGGGTTCGCCGCCCCCAACGATCCGCTGCCCGGCGCCGACCTCGGGCCGATCCGGGCCGAGGCGCACGGGGTGGAGCCGGTGGTGGTGGCGCTGCCCCGAACCCATCCGCTGGCCGCCCGCCGCGCCCTCGGGCTCGCGGACCTGGCCCTCGCCCGCTGGGTCGACGCGCCGGAGGTCGCCGCCCCGCTGACGCAACTGCGCGCGGTCACCGGCGCTGACGGGTTCCGCGCCGCCCTGCGCTACCTCGGCACGGACGTCGCGGGCCTGCTGGCGGTGGTGGCCGCCGGGCACGGGCTGGCCGTGCTTCCGGCCGGGGTGGTACGGGCGCGCGTCGACCTGGTCGGGGTGGCGCTGGCGGATCCACGGCTGGTGCACCGGGTCGAGCTGCTCCGGCCGGCGCCGGCGGATGGTCCGCCGGGCGGATCGGGTGGATGATGAGGTCCGTCGATCGGGGAGGCCGGCCATGGACGCTGCCGAGGCGCTGACGCTGCTGATGTCACCGCAGGGGCGCGTCGACCCCTACCCGACCTACGAGCGGCTGCGCCGGTACGGTCCGGTGATCGAGGCGGCCCCGGCGTACTACGTGGTGACCGGCTACGCCGAGGCCGACGAGATCCTCCGCGACCCGCGGTTCGGGGTGCTCGACGACGAGCTGCGCGACCAGCTCTGGCCCGGCTGGCGGGAGAGCCCGGCGGTGACCTCGATCTCCAGGTCGATGCTGCGGACCAACCCGCCGGACCACAGCCGGATGCGCCGGCTCGCCTCCGGCGCGTTCACCCCGCGCCGGGTCGCCGCGCTGCGGGAGGTGGTCGCCGCGCAGGCCGGCGAGCTGGTCGACGCGATGCGCGAGCGGGGCCGCGCCGGTGAGTCCGTCGACTTCATGACCGAGTTCGCCTACCCGCTGCCGGTCGGGGTGATCTGCGCGCTGCTCGGCGTGCCGGCCGCCGACCGGCCGCTGTTCCGCCGCTGGGCGGCGGACCTGACCGGGGTGCTGGAGCCGGAGATCACCCCGGCCGAGCTGGCCGTCGCCGACCGGGGCGCGCGCGAGCTCAGCGCGTACTTCGCGGAGCTGGTCGCGGCCCGCCGCCGCGCCCCGGCCGACGACCTGACCACCGCGCTGGTGCAGGCGCACGACGCCGACGGCGCCCGGCTCTCCGGCGACGAGCTGCTGGCCAACCTGGTGGTGCTGCTGGTCGCCGGTTTCGAGACCACCACCAACCTGCTCGGCAACGGCCTGGTGGTGCTGCTGCGTCACCCGGGCCAGGCCGACGCCCTGCGCGCCCGGCCCGACCTCGCGCCCGGCTACGTCGAGGAGGTGCTGCGCTACGACTCGCCGGTGCAGCTCACCAGCCGGCTGGGCACCGCACCGGCGACCGTCGGCGGCGTCGACCTGCCGGCCGGCAGCTGGGCGCTGCTGCTGCTCGGTGCGGCCAACCGGGACCCCCGGCGCTACCCGGAGCCGGCCCGCTTCGACCCCTGGCGGGCGCAGCAGCAGCCGCTGTCGTTCGGGGCCGGCCCGCACTACTGCCTCGGCGCCGGGCTGGCCCGGCTGGAGGCTCAGGTCGCCTTCCCGCTGCTGCTGCGCCGGCTGCCCGACCTGGCCCTGGCCGGCGAGCCGCGGCACCGCACCCGGCTGACCCTGCGCGGCTACGACACGCTGCCGGTGCGGGTCGGGGCGGTGGCGCCGGGCACCGATCGCGGTACGCCGGCCGGGCGCCGTCCCGGCACTCCGTAGACTGGTACGGCCCAGTTCGTCCCACCCGTGAAGGAGCCACCCCGCGTGACCGTCCAGCCCATCCGTCTGTTCGGCGACCCGGTGCTGCGCACGCCGGCCGATCCGGTGGTCGACTTCGACGCCGAGCTGCGCAAGCTCATCGCCGACCTGACCGACACCATGCGCGAGCAGAACGGCGCCGGCCTCGCCGCGCCGCAGCTCGGCGTGGGGCTGCGGGTGTTCACCTTCGACGTGGACGACGTGCTCGGCCACCTGGTCAACCCGGTCCTGGAGTTCCCCGACGAGGAGGAGCAGGACGGCCCGGAGGGCTGCCTGTCCATCCCCGGGCTCTATTTCGACACCAAGCGCCGGCAGAACGTGATCGCCAAGGGGTTCAACGGCTACGGCGACCCGTTGCAGATCGTCGGCACCGGCCTGATGGCCCGCTGCGTGCAGCACGAGACCGACCACCTCGACGGGGTGCTCTTCGTCGACCGGCTCGACCCGGCCGGGCGCAAGGAGGCGATGAAGGCGATCCGCCAGGCCGAGTGGTACGACCCGGCTGCGCCGCCGACGGTCAAGCTCAGCCCGCACGCCGCCGGCAGCAGCCCCTTCGGCCTGGGTCGGTGAGCGGCCGGTGCGGGTGATCTTCGCCGGCACGCCGGCCGTCGCCGTCCCGGCCCTGGCCGCGGTGGCCGCGTCCCGCCACGAGCTGGTGGCCGTGGTCACCCGGCCGGACGCGCCCGCCGGGCGGGGCCGGGGCCTGGTCCGGTCCCCGGTCGGCGCGTGGGCGGACGAGCAGGGCGTGCCGGTGCTCACTCCGGCCCGCCCACGCGAGCCGGAGTTCCTCGACCGGCTGCGCGAGCTGGCGCCGGACTGCGTACCCGTGGTGGCCTACGGTGCGCTGGTGCCGCCGGCCGCGCTGGAGATCCCCCGGCACGGCTGGGTCAACCTGCACTTCTCGTTGCTGCCCGCCTGGCGCGGCGCGGCGCCGGTGCAGCACGCCGTGCTGCACGGCGACGAGATCACCGGGGCCAGCGTGTTCCAGCTGGAGGAGGGGCTGGACACCGGCCCGGTCTACGGCACGCTGACCGACGAGATCCGGCCCACGGACACCTCCGGCGACCTGCTGGAGCGGCTCGCCCACTCCGGCGCGGGCCTGCTGGTGGCGGTGCTGGACGCCATCGAGGACGGCACCGCCCGGGCCGAGCCGCAGCCCGCCGACGGGGTGTCGCTGGCGCCGAAGCTCACCGTGGAGGACGCCCGGGTGCGCTGGTCGGAGCCGGCGTTCGCGGTGGACCGCCGCATCCGGGCCTGCACCCCGGCGCCCGGCCCGTGGACCACCTTCCGCGCTGAGCGGGTCAAGCTCGGCCCGGTCACCCCGGTGGCCAACGGGCCCGAGCTGAAGCCCGGCGAGCTGCTGGTGGAGAAGTCCCGGGTGCTCGCCGGCACGGCCACCGTGCCGGTGGTGCTCGGCGAGGTGCGCGCGGCGGGCAAGCGGGCCATGCCGGCGAGCGACTGGGCGCGCGGCGCCCGGGTCGCCGCCGGCGAGGTGATGGCGTGACGGGGCCGGCCGAGCGCCCCGCGACGGAGGGGCGCCGCGAGGAGCGCCCCGGCGCGGGGCGGGCCGGCGGTGGCGAGCGCGGTGCGCGGCCCCCGGCCGGCCGGGGGC
>NZ_QGSW01000257.1:0-24837 GCF_003176715.1 Micromonospora sp. S4605 | reverse complement strand
ATGGTGTCGTCGATCTTCACGTACAGTGCGGTCAAGAGGGTGTCCAGGTCTTGCGTCACAACATGATCCTGGATGCCCTCTCTTCATACCCAGACATCGACCCCTGACATCGGAACTACTCGTCTAGGAGGTGCGGTGCGGCGCGGCGCACGCCTTGCCGTAGCCGGGTCAGCGCCGCGAGGGGTGGCGTCAGGTCCGCATCGCGCAGGTCGGGACTGGTGATGGGTGTGGGTCGGTACCGGTGACGGCGTCGCTTCCACACCATCGCCACGGCGTAGATCAGTCCGGCGGCGAGTCCGGTGCCCATCGCGCCGCCGGCGATGATGACCCATTCCGGCGACGAGTTCGAGGATCTGTCGTCGCCGATGCCCGGCCGGGGTGTCGCGTCGCTGGTGCGGACGGTGGACGGGCCCGGTGCGGTCGTCGGGACCACCGGCCCAGGTGCGGCGGCTGACGGCGAGGCGGTCACCGTCGCCGAGGGCGGTACGAAGACCCCACCGTCGCCGCGTGCAGGTGAGCTCACCGAACTCTCGGGCCCGGCGGTGGCCGACGCACCCGGCACCGCCGCTGGTGGAGTGGGTGCGGTCGTTGTCGGTCCGGTCGTCGGATTTGTCGTCGGTGGCGCGGTGGATGTGGTGGGCGGGTTCTGGGTGGCGGGGTTGTCCGGTGGTGCGGTCGCAGCCGGTGTGCTGGTGGACGGCATGGTCAGCACCCACCCGGGGAAGATCAGGTCGGGGTCGTTGAAGGTGGTGCGGCCGGAGATGTGGGGCCAGTACCGGCCCTTGTTTAGTTGCCAGATCTCGGTCCATCGGTTGCCGTCGCCGAGGTACTTGTCGGCGATGCGCCACAGCGACTCGCCGCGGGTCACCGTGTGCTCGACTGGTTTGCCGGCGATCAGCAAAGTCACCGTGCCGACCGGTCTGAACGCGGGCGTGGCCGACACGCCGACCGAACCCGCAACGTAGGTCGTCGGCGCAGTGGTGCGCTGCAGGGTGTCGGCGTGTATGACGAGCGCCGCGGCCGGTGAGGCGTGGGCGGGCGGGCTGGTGAGCGAGGCGGTCAGTGATGCTGCGGGTGCGGCGACGACGATGCTTGCGGTGATCCCAGCGATGAGTGCGGCGGCCAGGCCCTGGGTGGGTGCGAGGAGCCGGTAGCGGGGTGCCCGTACGCCACGGGCAGCGGCCCAGATTTCGATGACGACGGACATCGCGAACAACAGCCACAGCAGCCACAGCAGGACGGAGAGCCCGTTGAGGTAGGTGGCGTCGGTGAGCCACTCCCGGCTGGTCAACGCCGTGCGGACCTCGGCCAGGGCGGGCATATGGTCGGGCAGGGGCGAGCCGATGTAGCGCAGCTGCGCGAGGGGGACGCCGAACAGCAGAGCGAGCAGGCCGACGGCGTTGATGAGCCGCTGACCGGCGCGGGCGGCTGCTGTCCACATGGCGCGCTCCTGGGCTATCCGGTGATGGGTGCGGCGGTGGCGGTGGCGCGGACGGTGAGTGCGTCGAGGCCGAGGATCGGCACGAGGATCCCGGGTCGGGTGACGGTGACGGTGACGCGGACCTCCTCTGCGGTTGCGGTGACGGTGCCCTGCTCGCCCATTCGGTTGAGGAAGGCGGTGGCTGCGGCCTGTGCGGCGGCGGGGTCGATCTGGACCACGCCGTTCTGGCGCAGCGCGCCGAGGTTGAGCTGGTTGGCGCCGGCGCGGGCGGCCTGCTGGGCGATGTCGGTGGCGTGGCCCCGTGCGCTCATGGCGTTGCCGCCTTCGAGGACGGCTCCGGCGAGGACGAGTACGACCAGGATGAGGAAAAGGCCGAAGGCTGTGGCGGAGCCACGGTCTTTACCCGCTGCAGGTCGCAGCGCTGTCCGTAGTCGACGAGAGGTCATCGGCCCTCCCAGGGCTGCGGGTCGTGCCGGTCGGCGGGTGGCCCGTCTGGGTCGATGTCCAGCCAGGGATAGTCGTAGCCGTCGGCGATGCGGGCACGTGCCGCGCTGACGACCGCATCGGTGGCTGACAGTGCACCGGCTCGCCGCTCGTCGAGCCGCTGCCACCAGTCGACGGTGACGATGGCGGGGTCGAGGTGGTAATGACCGCCGGTGTTGACGATGGGCTCTGGTCGTGGGCCGTCGGCAGTCTCGTCGCGGTCGGCGGGGTCGATGGCTTCCAGCGCGCCGCGGATGATGCCGCGTAGGTTGCTCAGGCAGGTTGACAGCCGCTGGTTCGCCTTCTGCATGGTGACGTCCGGCCACACCGTGTGGAGGATCTCGGCCAACGGGGCACCATTGCGGCGGACGACCAGGAACACCAGCAGTTCCATGCTCTTCGCGCGCAGGCCACGGATCGGCTGGCCGGCGGCGTCCAGCACCGCCGGCTCGCCGATCACGGTGATGCGGACCGGGCCACCCGACGGCGGACCGGAACCTCCGGATGACCGGGTTGTGGTGCTGGCCGGCGGACCAGGCGGCGGGGCGTCCACCTGGTCGGGGTCGCGGCTGTCGTCGGTCTCCGCGAGCGTGACGGTGATGCCTCCGGCCGTTGACGGCCGCGCCGGCAGCACGCCTGACCGTGCGCCGGCCGGCGGGAGTACGGCTTGCCCGTTGACCGCTGTGCCCTCCGCCGGTAACCGGTCCTCGACGGTGAAGGGCGCCCGCCACGACGCTTCATCCGGAGCCATACCGTGGCGGTCGGGCGCGCTGCGCGGCGAGGGGTTGTCGGTTTCGGCGATCTCGGCGTGGTCGGCCGACGGTGCGGGCTCGTCGGGGCCCGCGCCGGTCCCGGTGAGCGGCAGCCGAGTCTGGGCCTGCCGGGCGAGGAAGGCGCGGGCCGCGACTGCGGCCTCGTCGTCGCGGCCGTGGAGTACGTGCTCGGCGGTCAGTTCGCTACCGAGCAGCGCGGTCAGGCCGTCGTAGTCGGCGTTGGCCCGCAGCCTGCGGGCGACCTCGTCCATGTCGTAGGTGAGCACGGCGATGTCGGCCATCTGCTTGCCGGCCGCTGCCCAGATACGGTCGCGCAGGACATCGGCGAGGGCGGCGTCGCGCCGTTCCCGGCGGCGGACGATGAGCGCGGCCTGCAGCGAGCCGTAAAGGCCCAGCTGCGGGTACGCCTTGGCGAAGCCGCGGGCTTGGGCGGTGATCATCGGGTGGCGGATCCAGTGGCCCCACAGCTCGTATCGCGGTGTTGGTGCGGGCAGCAGTCCTCGGGCGCGCAGCCGGTCGCGGCGCTTGTTCTCCACGTCGACCCACCAGCTGACGAACCCGAGCACGCTCATCAGGGCGTAGAAGCCGCCAAGCAGGCGGTTGGCGTGCGTCACGACGTTGAACGTGGCGGCAGCGGCGGCGATGATCCCTCCGAGCAGCCGCGACGCGGCGGCGTACTCGCCGAGACGGCGGCGCACGTCGGCGTTGGACAGGAACGTCACGCCGCCGAGCTCCAACGCGAAGATGCCGCCGATCGCGATCCACCACGGCAGGTCGAACGCGGCCACCGCTCCGGTGGCCGTCCCATACAGCGCGACGATCAGGACCGCGGCGTAGAAGAGCCGTCGCATGAGCGCGGTGCGCCGCACCGCCGCGGCGAGGTTGTCGTCCAGTTCCTCCGCGACAGCGGTGGCCTGCGGGTCATCGAGCCGGGTGAGCAGTTCCAGCAGTTCCGGGTCCAGCGAGACGATCATTCCGGCGCTCCGCCCGCCGGGCGGTCGCTGACGGCCCTCAGCGCAACTGACCGGTAGGTGTCGATGGGGGCGGTGGAGGTCGATGAGGCGGTCATCTGCCCGGGGATGGCGTTCATCATGGCCAGCGTCGACAGGTCGACGGTGCAGGTGACGGTGACGGTGACCGAGCCGCCGCGCTGCCACCGGCTGGTGTCGACCGCCACGACAAGCCTGGCGCAGGTGATCGACCGTCCGGCCAGGTCGTTCTCGGCGGCCTGGCGGGCGGCTGCGGTCGCCGCGGTAGAGCTGCGTTGCAGGGACGCGGCGCGGGCCGCCGAGGCTGAGACGGATTCCAGGTCCAGGCGCGAGGTTGCCAGCTGGAAGGCTGCCGCGACAACGACGATCGCCAGCAGCATGCACGGGAGGAAGAAGCCGGCCACCTCCACCGACCACGCGCCGCGGTCGCCGCGCGCCGTGGACGCGAGGCTGCGGCGGCGCAGGACGGTGGTCGGCCGGTTGGACATCTAGTTGAGCCTTTCCACGGGCGCGTGGACGGTGACGGTGACCGGGGGACGGAATCCGGGAATGATCGAGGTGGCCGTGCCACGCACGGTGACGGCGACCTCGGTCGCGCTGCGGTCGATGTCGACCCTGGGGTCGTTGAGAGCGTTGCCGACCGCCGAGGCCAGGATGGCGTTGGCGTCGGCCTCGCCGGCGGCGACGGTGCCGCCGTGTACGCGGGTCTGCTGCGCGGCGTGGTTGGCGGTGTAGCGGGCGCCGAGGGCCGCCAGGCCCCACGTGACCGCTTGGACGCCGATCATCATCGCCAGCAGCATCAGCAGGGTGTAGCCGGCGACCTCGACGGTGACAGCGCCGCGGTCACCGTCGAGCCGTTGCCAGCGTGGCCGTTTCATCAGCTGCCGGTGAAGCCGATGGTGTACGAGAGGTTGTTGAAGAACGTCTTGAGGTCATCGCGCAGGATCAGACCGACCGCGCCGACGATGACGATGACCGCCGCGATCCAGAGCATTACCTCGACGGTCTGGGCGCCGCGTTCGGGCCGGGTGTGCAAGGCTGCGCTGCCTCTGGCCAGCATCCGGATGATGGCGTGGTTCATCGGGGGTGGCTCCTTTACCGGGTCAGGCTGGCGCTGATCGCGCCCATCGCCGCGTACAGAAGAAAGATCAGGTAGCCGAGGCCGAACAGCATGATCGGGATGGCCATCTGGGCGCTGTTGGCGTGGGCCCGGCGTTCCATGTCGGCGGTCGTCCGCGCCCGCATCGTTTGGGCGACGACGGACATGGTTTCGGCGACCGGTGCCCCGGCCGCGGCCTGTTCCATCGCGGTGGCGAGCTCGGCGAGCTCATCGACGCCGATCTGCGCGCCCAGGTCCCGTAACGCGGTCCAGGCATGGATGCGCTGCCGGCCGCGGGTCTGCGCCGCGGCGGCCAGTTCGCGGCGGATTCGGGTGGCGGCCCAGCCGGACAGCTCGTCCATGGTGTCGTCGAGGGCCTGCTCGGCGCCGGCCCCGCCGGAGAGGGCACCGCCGACGAGGTCCAGCAGCGTCGACAGGGTCTCGCGCATCTCGGCGCGGCGGACGTCGGCCGCCGCGTGCAGCCGGCTGTGGGTCAGCCGCACCGCGATCGCGGCACCGAGCAACGCCAGCCACAGCGGCAGTTGCCCGCCGAGTCCCCACAACACCGGCAGCGCGCCGAGGACCAGCATGCCGGCGAGGGCGATGACGATCTGCTGGGCCAGGTATTCGGCGGGGTCGCGGTCGAGGATCGCGAGATCGCGCAGTGTGCGGTCGCGGGGCAGGCCGAGTTGGCGCAGCGGCGCGGCGAGCGCGACGTCGAGTCGGCGGCGTCGACCGAGCGGGGCAACCGGCGGCCGGGACAGCCGGTCCAGGGCATCGACGAGCGCCGGGCGGGGCGGGTTGAGCCCAGATGCGAACACGGCCACGCCCGCGCCGACCAAACCACCGGCGGTGACCATGACGGTCAGCACGTCGCTCATGGCGTCCTCGCCTCCGGGTCGTCCCGCAGGACCCGGACGGCCTCGGGCATGCGGGTCAGCCGTTGCAGCCACACGGCCGCGAGCGTCCAGATCGCGCCGACGATGAGCAGGACGACCTGCCCGATGGGGCCGTCGAACGGTTCCAGCAGCGGCCGGTTGAACAGGTACAGGCCGACACCGACGATGACCACGATGATGATCACCAGTCGGGCGCTGGCCTTTGCCTCCGTCCGGGCGGTCTCGACCCGCTGCACCGCAGCGACCCGTTCGCGTACCGCGTGGGCGAGCCAACCGAGCTGGGCTGCGAGGTTGCCGGTGTGGCTGCCGGACGCCTTCCGCAGTGCCGTCGCGACCAGGTCGGCGGCGTGGTGGTTGACGTCGCGTTTGAACCCGGTCATCGCCACCGGCAGCCGCACGCCTGCATCGAGCGCGGCGGCCAGCCCGGTCGACTGAGCGTAGATCGGGGGCTTGGCCAGGTCGGCCGTGTCCCGGATCGCCTGCTCGATTCCGGCGTAAGAGCGCAGGCTGCCGCGTAGCGCCTCCGTCCACGACGCGATCGCGTCGAGCTTCGCCAGTGAGGCTGCCTCGGCCCGGCCGCCGCCGAGCATCGATGGAGCTGCGTAGGTGAACATGGCCGCCAGCAGCGCGGCCACCGGCCAGCGGGTGAACCCGGCGACCAGCGCGCTGACCGCGACCGCCGCGGCCATCCGGTAGCCGTTGCGGCCGGTGACGAGGTTCCGCAGCCGCGCCGAGGTGCCGGACCGGTCCGGGTGTTCGGTACGGCGGATCCCGGTGGCCACCAGCCACACCCCGAAGCCCACCGCGAGCCCACACAGGACGTTGACGCCGGTCATGCCTTAACGCCCTCCGCCCAGCAGCGTGGCGTCGAATCCGACGTCGAGCAGCTTGTCGATGGTGATGTCACTGAACCGGCTGGCCGGTATCGCGCGGCGGTCCGGGCCGGGCTTGTAGACCTCGTTCGAGCGGACCTGGGTCGCATCGGCGTCGACGACCTCCCGGACACCGGTGACCACCCGGGCGCCGTCGGCGGTCTTGCCCAGCTGCACCACGACGTGCACGCCGCCGCCGATGAGCTGGTAGGTGACGTCGAACGGCAGCTGTTCCTTGGACTGGCGGGCGTATCCGGCGATCTTCTTGAACGCCTCCCGAGTGCTGGACGCGTGAATGGTGGTCATCGACCCGTCGGTGCCCTGGTTCAGCGCGTTGAGCAGCGGGATCACCTCCGGTCCGCGGACCTCGCCGACAATCACCCGGCTGGGATTCATCCGGGTCGCCCAGCGGACCAGTTGCACCATTTCGATGCCGCCCGAGCCCTCGATGTTCGGATCGCGGGGCTGCATCGGCACCACGTCCGGATGGGCGGGGTCGGTGTCCAGGCTCAGCTCGTACGGGTCTTCGACGGTGATGATCCGCTCGTGCGGTCCGATCGCCGAGCACAACGCCCGCACCATCGTGGTCTTGCCGGTGTCCATACCGCCCGACACGACGATGTTGAGCCGGGCGGCCACCATCGCCTCGAACAGCTGCGCCATCGCCGGCGTCATGGTGCCCAGACGGGCCAGCTCGGCCAGGGTCAGCTGCATGAACCGGTGCCGGCGGATCGACACGCACACCCGCTCGGTCACCGACATCACCGCGAACAGCCGCGCCCCGCCTGGCAGGCGAAGGTTCAGCCGGGGCAGCCCCGGATCGAATCGCCGTTCTTGGACCCCCAGTGACGCGGCGACCTTGCGCAGCGTGTCGGCCAGCTCCTCATCCGACGACGCGACGGGGCCGACCCTGACTCGCTTGCCGCCGGCGTAGGTGATGAACACGTTCTCGGCCCCGTTGACGTCGATGTTCTCGATGTTCGGGTCGTCGATGAGCGGCTGCAGGTCGCCCAAACCGGTGAAGGCGTCCAGCAGCGACCGGCGCAGCTGCTCGCGAACCTCGTCCGGGACGGCCTGCTGGCCGCGCCGCAGCGCGCTCACGGTGTATTCGCGCACGACGTCGGTCACCATGTCCTCGACGAACGCCGCCCGGTCGTCGACCTCGCCGTGGCGCACCGCGGCTGCCAGCCGATCGGACACCTCGGCGTGCAGTTCGTCCCGCAGCGCGGTGACCTGCGCCGGCATCGGGCTCGTTGTCATGGCGTGGCCTCCAGCCTCTCCCGCGCGGGTTCTGCGGCCGTGTTCCGCCCGGTGTCGAAGGCCTCAGTAGCATCCGACGCGGGGTCGGCGGGCGGACGGTAGGTGAGCGCGAAGCTGCGGGCCGCGGCGAGCAGCGGACGGCGGGTCCAGCCCGCTTCCCGTCGTGCTCCGGGCTGTCGCCACCGGCGGGGCCGCTTGCGTCCGGCGAGGATGTCGGCCGCCACTGGGTCGTGCGGGACCGTGGCCGCGATCTCGATCTGCAGGTAGTCGGCGATCTCTTCGGGCTGGTGTGGTCCGTCGCCGACAAGCACCAGGCGCACGACGGGGCATCGCCGCCGCATGGTCGGCACCCGCATCCGTAGATGCCGCAGCTCCGCCGACACGGGCCGCGCGACCAGCAGCAGTTCGTCGGCCTTATCGAGGTAGGTCAGCACCGGCGACTGCGGGTCGAGGCGGCCAAGATCGGCGAGCACCGGCCGGACCGCAGCGAGCTCGCGCAGAACGCTTGGTCCCTTGATCCGCAGCTCCTCCACCGTCGCCGCCGCGGCATCGCCCGGTGGTGCCACGATCACATCGGCGCCGACCCGCAGGTGCTGCACGAACTCGGCGCCGTCACCGATCGGGCCGCCACGAACGCCCAATGCCAGGCTCGCCAGCCCGGGCTCGTCGTAGGTGTCCCAGCGGCTGCCCAGATCACCACCGGCCGCGTCTACCTCCACCACCACCGGCGGGGGTCCCGGGTGTGGCCAGCGGGCCGCCATTGCCACCGCCAACGTGGTCGCGCCGGGTGACCCTTTCGCAGAACCGAAACAGAGCAGCATCGCCCGCTCACCGTCCTGGGCTCTGCAGGATCAGCGCGACGTCTCCGGTCGCGGAGGCGATCCGCACCGCCGACTCGGCCGACATCTGCAGCGACACCACGGTGATTCCGGAGCTGTCGGTCAGGTCGACGGCCCTGACGACCGCGGGCGCTTGCGGCGGCGAGTCAACCGCGGCGCCCTGGGGCACGATGACGACGAGAACCGACGCACCAGGTGTCAGCCCTGACGGCGCCCGCCCCGTCTTGACCCCGACGGCGATGAGCGACTGGCCAGGCGGTGGGTCGGTCACCGCGCCGAGCTGATCGGAGGTCAACAGCGCGCCGGCGGCGAGTGGGACAGCTGCGGTTCGCCCCACTACCGCGCTCCGCTCGCTCGCGCGCACCACGTGCAGCGCCCGATCGGGAACGATGTGCACCACCCGGAGGTCCGCGTCGCTGAGTTGCGTCCCCGCCGTGACCGGACGTGCCATGGCGAGGACGTCGATGCCCGGATCGACGCGCAGCCCGACCACCCCGAATGCCACGGCGCCCAGCACCACCAGCAGCGCGCCGCCCAGCAGGCGGGGAACCGAGCGCCGGCGGCGCGTACCGGGCGCGTCCACGATGGTGCGGGCCTCGGGTGGTGTCCTGCGGGCCGTTGGCCTGGCGGACGTCGCTGTGCTCATCGCCGCGTGCTCCTCATGACTTCGTATTGACGGCCGAGGCCTCGACCACCTGGACCGAGACGCTCGCGGTCGAGCTGAGATCGGGTTCGCTGCCCGACGTGCCTCCGCCGGACCAGGTGATCCGCCACGTGATCTTCGCGGTCACCGGGTACGTGCCGCCGCTACTGCCCCGCGACGGAGAGGTGTAGGTGTGGCCGCAATCCGGCGACGCCTTCCTCGGGTCCGTGCCCGCCTTCCATGCAGTTCCCTGGCTGCATTCCTTGGTGCCGCCGTCGCCGGTGGACCAGGTCACCGTCGTCGGCGTGCCCACCGCCGTCACTGACAGACCGGCCAGGCGAGCCGTTGCGGACCGAGGCGACCACACCGATCCGTCGATCCACAGCCAAGTCGGCACGTATACGACCTGGGGGGCCGGCGGCGCCGGATTCAACCGGATCCGCGGCGCCGGCAATTTCAGGTGACGGATCGCCTCCTGGACAAGCAGCTGTAAACCCGGGTTTGAGTCGTAGACCCGGTAAAGGATCAGCCCCGGCGGCCAGAAGTTGGTGATCGGATCACCGCAGGAACCGACGTACCAGTACCCGGGTGGATCGACCTTGCCACCCAACGCCTCGGCGAACTTCAGGTCGTCGCCGATAGCCTTCTGCCAATAGCAGTAGCTCTCACCCAGCCAGCCCTTGCCCTCGATGTAGCAGGGGATTGTCTCGCCGGCCCCATTACGGCAGCCCGAGGACCCGCTGCCACCGCCTCCTTCCGACCCTCCCGGCGTCCCGATCTGGATCACGCAAGCCGGGTTGGTGGGATTCGCTGTGCAGTTCACCGGATCGCCCAGACCGGCCTGAGCGGCCACCGCATTGGTGAGGAGGAGGGCGACAGCAGCACCTCCGACCGCGAGAAGCCTTCGTGTCTCTGGCAGCATGCTTGAACCTCAACTCAGCACGTTCCGGCCGATTGGAGGGCGAAGGAGGTCACTTTCCAGTTCCCTTCGTCGAGGCGGGACACGCTGGCCTTCGCCGACTGTCGGCCGCCGGGAGTGTCCTTGTAGGGGGAGCCGTCTTTCGTGACCAAGCGTGTCTTGGACGTGTCGACGCAGTCTTTGATGTCGACCGTCGGCGGTGAAGCGTTCGGCCGCACCGTGGTCACCTTCGGGTGCAGCGTGACGTCGCCCTGGCCCACAAGGCCGTCGCGTTGCATCGAGGTCAACCCGTCGACGAACACCTTCAACGCGTCTCCTTGGGTGTATCGCGCAAGGTCGGCGTATTGCGGGTCTGGAATGCGGCTGGCATCGACGTACGCCCTCCACATGCCGCGGTATGCGTCCAGAGCGGTGGTCGCCTGTGCATCCGAGCTCGGGGATGGTGGCGTGGGTGCCGAGCTGGTGGCGGGCGCGGCCGGCGCCGAGCTCGGCACCGGCTCAGCGCTTCCTGGCCCACACGCGGCAAGGGCCACCGCCGTGGCGCCGACCAGCAGCGCCAGCCGCCTCGCCGCGTCCAGCCTCCCTCGGAAGCTCGTGCGAAGTCCGGTATGCGGGGACGACCTGGCGCAGGCCCTTGCCAACGTCGCGATGACGGGCGCGATGAGACATGCCCGGTGCTTGCGTGGCGCCATGGAGTCCTCCTGTTCGCTGGTCAATCGACCCGTGCCACTGTGTCAGCAGCTCAGACTGTCACCTCTCGTATCTACAGCCGTCACCTTCTGCTCGCAGCCGCGCGCTTCCCGCTGCGACCGCCGCCGCCCATCCCAGGTCAGATGACTGCCTAGAGCGCGGAGCCGGGGCTCCGGACACCAGCAACACCAACGGCTAATCTCGTGGAAACCTCAGTAAACATCGACCTGCATCGTACGCAGATCGACTGCGAGTGTGTCAACTGTTGTGAACGGGCTGATCCACCCTGTAGATTTGGGCGTGTTGCTCGAAGGAGCGTGCCTGTGTCGACCCACGTAGACGGTGCTGCCGGTCAAACCCTGGCCCAGCGGCTGGACAACCTCTTCCTGTCGGTGCGCCGGCCGGACGGGCGGGAGCACAGCCACCGCGAGGTCGCCGAGGCGGTAACGGCTGCCGGTGAGCCGATCTCGCACAGTTACATCGGCCAATTGCGTGCGGGCGACAAGGACAATCCGACGATCAAGCACCTGCGCGCGCTGGCGCGCTTCTTCGGCGTACCCGTGGAGTACTTCACCAACGAGGAGACCGCCGCTGATGTTGATCGCGAACTCCGCATGCTTACCGCGCTGAAGGAGCTGCAGGTCAAGACGGTGGCGCTGCGGCGCACGCTGCTGCCCGAGGCCGAACGGAGCCTGTCTGAGTTGGCGCGGATCGTCGAGGTGATCCGCGAGATCGAGATGACGCAGGACGGCGAGCGGCGAAGCAGGGAATAGTCGACATGTTGGGCGACAGCGGGGGAGTGAGCACGGGAACCCTTCTCGGGCTCGCTCAGGTCGGTCCGCCATCATTCGACGGTCGTGTAGCGGTTGAGCGATGACAGGGCCGGTGGGCATCGCTGCGCTCGCCCTGCTGTGGGCAGCGGTGATCTACCGGACGTGGCGCCTGCCCAGAGGAGCGCGAAGTCCACAGCGGATAGCGCTGTGGTTGGCGATCGTGGCTCTGGCGATCGCGGCGACTGTCTTCTACCCGGCGGTGTACCGGGCCTTCGACCACGCCGTCGGAGTGCCCAACCTCGCCGAGCTTGTCGGACACAGCCTGATTCTGATCTCAGCATGGCAGGCGCACTCGATCCTGATCTTCCTTATCTACCCGAGATCGGCGGCCCGCCGACGAACATGGGCACACGGTGCGCTGGTACTCGTCTGCATGGCGGCGATGGCGATCTTCTTCGGCTTGGCGCCGGTCGACCAGGAGGCCCCGCAGACGTTCACAACCCTGTACGCCGAGGCGCCGTACATCGTCCCGTACTGGGTGACCTTCCTTGTCGCGGCCAACTACCTGCTCGGCGACATGGTGCGGCTGGTCGCGCGCTACGCCGCCCGCAGCCCCGGCGAGCACCTGCGTCTGGGACTGCAGCTCATCGCCGTTGGCGGCTCGTTCGGAGTTGCCTACTGGTGCTACTGGACCGCGTATCTGGTTGCGCGCAATTCTGGGATGTCTGTCCCCGCTGACATCCGAACCGCAGGGCGCTTGTGCATGTTCGCCGCTATCGTCTTCTGCCTGCTCGGCTCCACCGTGCCCGCATTGGGACCCCGGGTTGGCCTACCGACTCCGTACGCCTGGTGGGCCAATTTGCGCGACTACCGCCAGCTCTACCCGCTTTGGCGCACGCTTGCCACAGCCGCGCCGGAGATCGTGCTCAACCGACCGCCGCTTTTCGTGGTCGACGTTCGGTTCTGGTTGAACCGACGGATCATCGAGATCGAGGATGGCTTGCGGCTCCACGGCCGGAATGCGCCCCACGTTGACCAGCCCGATCCGCAGCCATCGCATCAGCCCGCCCGGGACGGAGACCCGGTCGCCGAGGCGGAACTGATCCGGCAAGCCGTCAGGGTCGGACGTCCACAGGTGGACACGTCAGTGCCGCGCGCGTCGGCCGACGAACGCGCACGGGAAACAACGTCGAGTTACGCTGACCGGCTCCGATGGCAACTTCAGGTTGCGCGGGCGTACGCGAATCTCGACCGAGGAGGACGCTGACCCCCTACCGGCGCCGACCACCCGGCGGTTAGCTATCGGGATAACTGCACGACGACGGAAGGAGGTGGATGACGGACATGAGCAGCACGCCGGTCACGACCAGGCGGGCGGCGCGCGCCAAACTGCGGGCGCTGGGCATCGCCTTACCTTCGCCCTTCACGATCGACAACTTTTGCTCCCTGCTCAGCACGGCGCGGGGCCGCCCGATCCGGATCATCCCGGTCGACCTACCGCCACGAGCCGCCTCGTGCGGAGCCTGGCTCGCGACCGCCAGCGCGGACTACGTGTGTGTCGACAGCACCGCGCCGGCCCCGCTGCGCGAGCACATCGTCCTGCATGAGCTGAGCCACATCATCTGCGATCACGGCGGCGTCCCCGCGGCCGAGAAGGTCACGCAGTACGGCCTGTTGGATCCGTCCACAGTGCGGCGAATGCTCGAGCGCACGCTCTACGACAGCGCCGAGGAACGGGAGGCCGAGCTGCTCGCCTCAGAGATCGGATCCCGCATCAACCGGGGCCAGCCCTGGTGCACTCCCTCCGACGACGGCACGCGGCAGATCATCGAGGGCCTGGCTGTGGTTATGGACGGAGGCAACTAGTGGCCCACCCGACAGCTCGCCCGTCATCTACGACAGCCCCGGGTGCCATCGATCCCGCTCCTTTGTCCCCATCCGGGCGGCTGGCCCGCGTCGTGACCGAGGCGCTGACCCCTGCAGTGCTCGTCGCCAGCATCTCCCTCGCGGTGGCTTGGCACAGCCGATCAATGGGTTGGGGGATTGTCGCGGCCCTGTTCGCCAGCGGCATCCCAATCAGCTACATCGTTCGCGGCGTTCGTAGAGGGCACTACAGGGATCACCATGTGTCGGTCCGGGAACGCCGGCCTGCTGTGATCCTGTTCGCGGCGGCTTCGGTCGCCGTGGGCCTCGCGCTCATGGTCCTTTTTCGGGCGCCGCGCGACCTTGTCGCGCTGGTCGTCGCGATGCTCGCTGGCCTGGCGCTCACCCTCGTCGTGACCAAATGGTGGGGCAAGGTCAGCTTCCACACTGCGGTCGCGTCGGGCACGGCTACGACGCTCGTTCTCGTGTTCGGGCCGTGGCTCTACCTGGCCTGGCTGGTCGTCGGCCTAATCGCCTGGTCTCGGGTCCGGCTGCGAGAGCACACGGTGGCCCAGACGGTTGTCGGCGCCGTGCTCGGCGCGGCGGCGGCCGGCGTGGTCTTCCCCCTCGTTCGCTGAGCGGCACGGGATGAGCCTGGGCGGTGGCCGTGGACAGCATGGAGGCGTCGGGCTCTTCCTGCTGCCCTGAGCCGCTCGTTCGGCGAATCAAGATATTCACGACGGCCCGGCCCAACGTGCGGATCGGCATCGTCTCATAGCTCTGTCAGGGCAGCGAGGTAGCGGCAGTGTTCGATGACTTCGAGGTCTGCGACCGTGAGCGGGCCGTAGCTGTTGAGGAGCATTTTGCGTAGGTCTGGGCGCGTTGGCCAGATGCGGGTGGTCAGGCGGACGAGGTCGCGGGCGGCGAGGTCGTAGCGGCTGTGCTCGAAGTCGATCAGGCGTACGGTGCCGTCGTCGGCGTGGATGAGGTTGCGGGGCATGAAGTCGAGGTGGCAGGGCACGGCCGGTAGTGGTGCGAGGTCTTGGAGGGCTCGCATGTGGGCGCGTACCTCGTCCCGGTAGCTGGGTGTGATGCAGTCTCCGGCCTGACGTATCCAGTATTCGGCGCGTTCGGCGAGCCAGGCGGCCCAGTCCGGCTTTAGCCGAGCCGGGCCGGCTGCGTGAAGCGTCTTGAGGAGCTGCCCCGCTTGTCGGTACGCGTCCTGCTCGGCTTCGGGGTCAAGCTGACGCTGGTTGAGCGGAACGCCTGGTACGGCGGTGATGACGATTGCCGGTGGGTCAGGGGTTGCAGCGAGCAGCCGGGGCGCCCTGTCGCCCAGGGCGGGGATCCAGGTTCGGTATGCGTGAACCTCCTGCGTGTGGCGTTCCGGGCTGCGGTGCACCTTGACGATGACCTCTCCGTGCTTGGCGGTTGAGGCGCGCAGGAGGCGGGTGCCGGCGTGGCCGGGGTGCCAGGCCACGGGTGCCGCGTTGACGTCGAGGAGGCGCTGGCAGAGCTGAAGAAGGTCGGGGTCAGTCACAACTGGGGTCCGAGGTGCTGGGTGTCGTTGTGGGTGACGAGCTGCCAGATGGTGCGGCCGAAGCGGTTTGTTGGCCGCTGCCATCGGGAGAGCGAGGCGTGGGTGGTGACGAAGCCGAGCCGCAGGCAGGCGTTCGGCTGGAGTCCGAGGAGCAGGGTGTGGGTCGCTTCGACGGTTTCGCCGTGGGCGGCGATCAGGATCCGTTCGCCGTGGTGCCGGGCGAGGATCGTCTGGAGCGCCGAGGTCGCGCGACGGAGGTATTCGTTCCAGGTTTCGGAGCCATCGGCGTATGGGCGGTCGGGAGCGTGCTGGGGCGGACCTCGGAATGCGGTCTTGACGTCTGCCCAGGGGCGGCCGTCGGCATCTCCGTGGTCAGGTCCGCGAAGTTCCGGGTCGATGGTGATAGGCACGCACAGGGCCTGGGCGATGATGTCGGCGGTCTGGATTACCCGGCGACGTGGCGTGGCGTAGAAGGCAGTGTAGGGCCGTTCTTTGTGTTCGTCGGCAAGGCGGGCCGCCAGGCGTTCGACCTGGCTCCAGCCAAGGTCGGTCAGGCCCGTGCAGCTGCGGTTGCCGCCGACGATTCCGGCGACGTTGCAGGCGGCTTCGCCGTGTCGGGCGATGACGAGTTCGGTGGTTGGGGCCATCAGAGGGGCTCCTTCGAGGGGTCCGATCGGTCCGGCGCGAACGGATCGGGCCAGGGGCGGACCGTGGGCCAGGGTTGCCGGTAGCCGTTGCGGCCGAGGTAGCGAAGCGTCAGCAGGTGGTGCAGTTCGGCGTACCGGAGCAGGTCATCGGCGTGGCAGTGGTTGGGCGCGATCTCGGTGCGGTAGGCGTCGAGGCAGCGCGCGATGATGTGCTCGTCGATCCGTCCGTACATCATCGAGGTGGTGACGAGCAGACCGGCGAGGTCGTAGCCGAAAGGGGCGAGGGTCAGGTCGTCGAAGTCGACGACCGCGATGTTCTCGCCGTCTACCAGGTAGTTCCGGACGTTCGGGTCCTTGTAGAACGCGGCGGGCAGGTGGGGCCGGTCCACTACGGCATCGATCGCCGCCGGATCAACGCCCGTGACCGCGGCAGCGCGGTGCAGGGCCCTTCGGCGTGGGGTGGCGAAGTCGGGGATCACCAGCCCGGCCGACGTGGTGTGCGACCGGTCGAGGCGGGCGGCGTGCAGCTCGCGCCGGTACGCGGCGGCGTGAAGGCGGCCGAGTGTGGCGGCCACTCGGGGCAGGTCGACGACCCCGGGTGTCACTCCCGCCAACCGCTCGAAGGTCAGGTGCCGAGCGTCCCGCCCGCGCAGGTGCGGGATGCGTACGCCGGAGCCGAGGCCGGTGAGCCAGGCGTGATGAGCGGCCGCTGCGGCGCACCGCTCCGGGCCGTCGTACCGCTTGACGAAAAGAACACTGGTCATGGCCGCACCGCGACGGCGTAGCTGACGGTGGATCGGGTTGTGTACGGCGGGGCGGGCAGCCGTTGCCGGAGGGCCTCCGCGACGCCGGCGATCCCGCCGCTGAGGTGGATCTGGTACTTCGGCGTGGTGGCCAGGTACCGGGCGAGGTGCAAGGCGTCGGCGAAGCGGAAGCTGTGCTCGTCGTGGATGACGTCGAGCACGGTCAGGCCACCGTCGGCCGCGATGTCGTACAGGTTGCCGCTGTGGAAGCTCTGATAGAGGCTCGGTCGTTCGGTGGCGTACGGGTCGAGTCCGGTGGCCTGGACGAGCTGGTCAAGCTCGCGGTAGCTGTCCAGCGACTTGGTGACCAGGACGGCGGTGGCGCCGGGGCGGAGGCAGCGGGCGATCTCCGCCACCGCGACGGCGGGTTGGGCCGAGTGGTAGAGGCAGAACGCCGCGATGGCCGCGTCCGCCGCTCCGATCGGCAAGGGTAGGCGATGGAAGTCCGCGCACACCGCCGATGCATTGTCGCCTGCACGGCCGAGGCGAGTGAGCACGGTGCCGAGCAGCGAACGGGAGGCGTCCACCGCGATCAGTTGGCGAGGGCGAAGTCGGGCGGCCAGGTGCAGGGTGGTGCTGCCGCGTCCGCAGCCCACGTCGAGCACTGTCGCGCCGGCGGGTAGGCGTGCGGCGAGCAGGTCGGCGATGGTGTCGGCGACGTCGCACCCGCTGATCTTGGCTTCGTGTAGCGCACGAGTGCGGTGGGCCAGTCGGTCGGCGCTCCGGTAGAGGTCGCCGCGGACCCGGCCGGGGTCAAGGAACGGGTTGGCCGACATGAGCGACCTCCCGTCCTGCGCTGGTCAGGTGATGGGCTGGCTCTCTCGCCGTACGCGGTCGATGAGCTGGTTGGCCTGCCGGCGGCTGGTGAGCGAGATCAGCCGGACGTGCGGGCCATGCTCGCGGAGCAACGCCTGCACCCTCGGGCGCATGGTGCGCCGGTAGCCGAGGATGTAGCGGACGAAGTTCCAGGTGATCCGGTCGTAGACGCCGTCCTGCTGGTGTTGCCCGCCTCGATATCGCCACCGCCGCTGGGCGATGCCCCAGAGGCAGGTCGCGGCAGGCAGGTCGAGGAAGATCACGGTGTCCGTGGCCGCGAGACGGATGGGCAGGGTGCTGGCGTAGTTGCCCTCGATGATCCACCGCTCGCCGGCGACGAGTTTCTCCTGCTGGGCGGCGAACTCGTCCTGGGGCAGCGGCTTCCACTGCTCGTCGTAGTAGATCGCGTCGAGGTGGGTCAGTGGGGCGTCGAGGATCCGGGCTAGCTGCCGGGCGACGGTGGATTTGCCGCTGCCGCCGCAGCCGATGATGGCGATCCTGTCCATGGCTCTCCAGGGTAGGCGTGGGTCTGGGATTGGCGGATGCGACACGGTGGGTCATGGCCTGACACCTGCTGGATGATGAAGGAGGCGGTCGAGGACGTCGAGTTGGGTGGAGAGGCGGAACGGTTCGAGGTGCCGCAGGCATTCGGCGATCAGTCCGGCGTGCTCGCCGGTGCCGGCGACCTCGATCAGCCAGCCGATCCGGTGTCGTACTTCGGTGGCGTTGGCGACCCGCAGGCGAGACGGAGCGAGAGCAGCGGCGCCACGGATGTGAGACGGCAGGAGCGGTACGCAGCCGGCGAGGACGGCCTCGAAGATCCGTTGGGTCATCTGCCCGGCGGCGGCGTAGCGGGCTGGCAGTAGCAGCACGGTGGCGAGGGCGTCGGCGTAGATCGCGGCGACCTGCGGGAATCGCACCCGGCCGATGAACCGCAGGCCGGGCCATCGGCGGGTGTCGGACCACTTGCCGGCGATCAGGTGTGGCAGCTGCGCGGCGGCGGGTGCGAAGAAGGTGTCGAAGGCGTCGTCGCGGTCGTACTGGTTGCCGACGTAGACCAGCGGCCTGCGCCGGTGCCGAGCGGCGAGCGAGGCTGGGTCGGCGGTGTCGATCGCCTCGTCGGCGACTGGGAAGAGCAGCGGGACCGCACCGGGAGCCGGGTAGAGGGCGGGTTCGCAGATGGTGACGTTGCGTGCCTGGCGGAGTGGGTCGGTGGCGGGGAGCTGCCGGTCCTTGTCCCAGAGGATCGTCGGGGTGCCGAGGTGGTGGGTGTAGTGGGCGAGCAGGTCGGCTTGGCGGTGCAGGTCGCAGGTGTGGCCGGGCCGGCCGCAGCCTGTGGTGTTGCGGCCGGGGATGGGCCAGCGCCATTCGAGGAACAGCGCGTCGATGTCGGGTAGGCCGGTGTCCCACCGGTAGTGGCCGGTGAGGTCGAGTCGGGCTTCATGCAGGTCGCGGTTGGGTTGCAGGAACACAATGTCGTGACCGGCGGCGCGGAGGCCGTCGATGAGGGGGCGGCGGTGGCTGCGGCCGCCGTCGGGGGTGTCGGTGATGCCGGGGCCGAGGAATCCCCAGAAGCTGTAGCCGATCCTCACTTGGTCACCCACCAGCCTTCGATGAGCAGGGCGTCGAGGCCGGATTCGACGAGGCAATCGAGGGCCATGTCGGGTGTGCCGCAGATCGGTTTGCCCTTGACGTTCAGCGAGGTGTTGATCAGGACGGGGTGCCCGGTGATCTCGCCGAAGGCAGTGAGGACGTCGGCGAGGAACGGATGCTGCTCGCGGGTGACGGTCTGCACTCGGGTGGTGCCGTTGATGTGCACGATCGCCGGTAGGTGGTCCCGGGCCAGGTCGGTGACGGGGGCGGCGAGTGACATGTACGGCGAGGGCTGGCCTAGCCGGACGTAGTCGGCGGCCTTGTCGGCGAGCACGACCGGGGCGAACGGCCGGAACGGCTCGCGGAACTTGACTGTGGCGTTGAGCCGGTCGACCACGCCGCCTTCCAGGGGCGAGGCGAGGATCGACCGGTTGCCGAGTGCTCGCGGTCCGGCCTCCAGTGCGCCGGTGAGCAGGCCGACGATCGCTCCGGCGGCCAACTGCCGGGCGAGGTGGCCGACAGGATCAGTGGGACGACTCGCCCGTAGGCCGGGTCGTGGCGCGGCCGGCATGGCCAGGTCGGAAAAGGCGGGGCCGAGGTAGCAGCGGTGGTCAATGCCGGCGGGTGGACGGCCGGTTGCGTCGAGCCAGGTGGTGGCTGCGGCGCCGATGGCGGTGCCCGAATCGCCGGGTGCGGGCGGTACGTGGACCTCGTGAACGATGCCGGCCTGGGCAATCAGGCCGGCGGCGACGCAGTTCATCGCGACGCCGCCGCCGAGGCAGAGCAGTCCGGAGCCGGTCAAGCGCCGGGCGCGGGTGGCGAGGTGCAGCATCACCTGCTCGGCGCGTTCCTGCAGGGCGGCGGCCAGATCGGCGTGCACCGGTTCGACGGGTGCGGTCGGCGCGCGGGGTGGGCAGGTCGCGCCGGCGAACGCTGGCGTAACTCGGCCGTACCGGGTGGACAGGACCCGCAGTGCGAGTAGCGCCGGGTCGAGGGTGAACCCGGCGGTGGTGGTCCGGATCGCGCGGGACATGACGTCGCGGAAGCGGGCGGGATCGCCGAGGGCGGCGAGCGCCATCACGGTGCCTTCCTCGTCGCCGCGGCGCCAGCCGAGGTGTTCGGTGACGGCGCCGTAGGCGTAGCCGAGGGACGCCGGGTCGTTGATCGCGTGCACCAGGTCAAGGGCAAGGCGTGAGTTGTCCTGCCGGGCGTGCCAGGTGGTGGTGGTCTGCAGCTCGCCGAGACTGTCGGCGATCAGGACCGCCGCGTCGTCCACGCCTGCGGACAGGAAGGCGTACAGGGCATGCGCGCGGTGGTGCAGCACCGGTTGGAGTCGGGCGCAGGGGAATCGTTGGGACAGGTCCCGCATCCGCGCCTGGTACCGGCGGTGAACGGTGAGGAAGGTGCGTGCCCGTGCCACCGCCCGACCGCGGGCGGGAGACCGGGCCAGGTGTGCGGGGAGCTGACCGAGCGCAGCCAGGTAGCGGTGGCCGTCGAAGTTGTACGCCACCGTGGTCACGTCCTTCGCGGTCAGCCCGGCCTTGCTGAGCAGCCAGGCGACGCCGTTGGCCGGGTACGCCTTGCTGTGCTTGACCCCGTCCAGGCGTTCCTCCTCGGCGAAGCCGATCAGGTGCCCGTTGACCAGGAGCGCGGCTGCCGAGTCGTGGGTGTAGGCGCACAACCCGAGGACGACCTCGGCATCGCGCCGCCCGGCTGTCGCGGTCATCGCCGCTCTCCGGCCAGCGCATTGGCTGCGGCAGTCGTGGGCGTGAGGTGGTCGTACCAGGCGGACAGGGCGGCGCCCAGCGGGCCGGGAGTGTCGGTGGCGAGCTTGCGCGCCTGGTCGCGCTCGCCGGCCTTCCAGGACCGGTAGCTGGCCAGCACCCGGCCAAACTCCTCCCACACCGCGCCGTCCGCCGAAGTGATGTCGCCGGAGATCGTCCGGCGAAGGAGGGGGTCGAGGTCCGGCCAGGCCACCCGTACCAGGGGCATCTCGGTCGTGGCCGGCGGGCAGCGCAGGACGTCGGCAGCGGCCTCGGCGTGCTCGGCGTACAGGTGCAGGGAGTCGACGTGGTGGTGGTAGTCGCCCACGTCAACGCCGAGCCAGCCGGCCAGCAATTCCTGTATCAGAGTGGTGGTGAAGATGTCGTACGGGAAGCCGAGCCACAGGTCCTGACTGCGCATGCTGGTGTGCATCACCAGCCGGCCCTGTCGGATGAAGAACCGGTAGCCAAGGGTGCACGGCACATCCCGGTACCCGCGATGGTCGCGGGCCGGGTCGTAGATCTGGATCACCGCCCGCCGTGAATCCCGGTCCGCAGCCAGCTGACGGCGTACCGCGTCGAGCTGATCGACCACCGCATTGAGCTCGCCGCCCCAGCGGCGAAGTCGTGGCCCGTATGCCCCGCGTAGCACACCCTCGTCGGCGTAGCGGCGCAGGTTGTCGTTGAAGTCGAAGATCCACGGCTCCTCGGATCCGGACAGGATCCACAGCGCCTCCGCGACGGCGAACGCCGGATTGATCACCCGGGCGGGTGGCACGTGGACGAGCCGCCGACGTGGGTTGGTCAGGCACAGGTGCGCGCCGACGACCTCGGTGGTCGTCATCTCGCGCGGGCAGACGACGCGGCCGTTGAGCAGTACGGCCTGGCAGGCGGCGGTGAACAGCTCGCTCGCCGATTCGGCGGTCAACACAATCATGAAAGGCTCCATTGAGGGTCAGGAGGTGAAGGTGGTCAGCCGGTCGCGGGAGAGGTTGACCAACCAGGCGGCCTGGCGGGCGATGCCCTCGTGCAGGCCGACGGTGGGCCAGTAGCCGAGCAGGCGGCCAGCGCGGGTCAGGTCGGCGGCTGTCGCGGGAACGTCGCCGGGTTGGGCGGCCACGACCTTGACCGGGACCTGCCGGCCGGTGACCTGCGTTGCCGTGTCGATCGCGCCGAGCATGGAGACGCTCGCGCCGCCGCCGACGTTGATGACCTCGGCCTGGGTGTCGAGGGTGGCGGCGGCGATGGTCGCGGAGACGACGTCGCTGACATACGTGAACTCGCGTCGCTGGCTGCCGTCGCCGAACAGGGTGACCGGGAAACCGGTGTACGCGGCGAACAGCAGCCGCCCGATTGCCATGTCGGGTCGCTGCCGAGGCCCGTACACGGTGAAGTAGCGCAGCGCCACCACGCTCAACTGGCTGTCCGCGCGGCGGGCGTAGGCGAGGCACAGCTGCTCGGCGGCGAGCTTGCTCACCCCGTAGGGCGAGACCGGGCAGGTCGGGTCGTCCTCGCGGCTGGGCCGGTCGGCCGGGCCGTAGACACTGGATGACGAGGCGACGACCAGCCGCCGCACTCCGCTGCGGACGCAGGCGTCCAACAGCCGATGTGTGCCCACCACGTTGGCCTGGGCATAGTCGAGGAACTCCGCGCCCCACGAGGATCGGACCCCGGGTCGCGCGGCGAGGTGAAAGACGGTATCGCAGCCGTCCGGCACACCCTCGAGCTGATCGGTCGCCAGGTCTAAGCACAGCGGTGAACACAACGGACTACCGACCGCGGCGGCAAGGTTCTCATCCGCGAAGGCATCCCCGCCGAGCCGACGCCGGTCCACCGCCACCACCTGCACGCCACGCGACAGGAGCGCGTCAACCAGATGCGACCCGATGAACCCGGCCGCGCCGGTAACCAGAATTCGGGACATCATCGCCGTCCCCCTTCAGTTGTCGCTTCGGAGAAGATCTGCCGCCACACGTGCGTGAGCAACGGCGGATCGTTCCGTGGGATCCCGGCGCGACCGACAGCCCTCACCCGACGGGCAGGGGCTGGCAGCTTGGCCCCGCTGCCACGCGCGTCGGCGGCGTTGCGAGAGGCGTAGAGCGTCACGACCGGCCCGCCCTCGATACGGCTGGGCCGGGCGCGGACCAGCCAGGCTCGCTTCCGCCAGGACCGAATCGCACGGCGACGTGGTGGACCCGCCGGCGGGCCTGCGGGTCCACCACCGCGAGGCGGCGGCCGGGAGCGCCCCGCCGGTCACCCGCCCACGCAGCCCCGATGGCGGTACGCGGGCGAGGATTCACCCTCACGAACTCGGAGCCGGCCGCGCCGATCTGGTGCACCGAAGGTTGCGCAGGGTCACGCTCGATCAACGTGTCCACGATGAACCCCGCGATGTGCTGCTCACGGTCATCCGGACATGCCTCCTTGGCTTCGCTCTTGGCTGGCCCGGCGCCGGGCTAGGGGAGTGGGCGTACCCGAAGATCTCTTGCACCCACGAATGGCCTTCGGGTGCGCTGGCATCCGGCCCGCGCCGTGACTTCAGCTTTGCGAGCCAGGTAGCGAAGCGGCAGGTCCCATGGGCGTCACACGTTCTCACGTACGTCGACCCGGCGTGTGACCCCTGTTACGCTGCGGCACGGGATATGTGCCAGGGGGTCTCGTCTATGAAGCGGCAGCCGAACCACGCACTCGGTGCGCTGCTGGCCGAGACGACCTGGAGCAACGCCGGCCTCGCGAAGCGGGTCAACGCGCGGTGTGCGGCGCTCGGGATTCCGCGCTCCTACACGGCGACTTCCGTCGCCAACTGGCTGAGCGGGATGATGCCTACGGAACCGGTGCCGCGTATCCTCGCGGAGCTGTTCACCGATGGGCTACACCGCCGCATCGGGCTGCGGGAGCTTGGGCTGCCAGAGGACGTTGCCGTCGATCTTGGATTGGCGTGGGGCTCTACCGCGCGGGCTACCGTGGACACGGTCGCGACGCTGTGGAGGGCGGACATGGAGCGGCGGTCGCTGCTGCTGGGCTCGGCGTGGACTGCCAGCGCATTCGCCACGCCCACCCGCGAGTGGCTGCTCGACTGGCTTGACGAGGACACCAGCCATGCCGGCGGGCGCCGCGTCGGTCAGGCCGAGGTCGAGGTCATCTGGTCGATGTCGCAAACCTTCGCCGATACTGATCATCGGCTCGGCGGTGGCTACGCCCGATCGACGTTGGTGCACTACGTCAACGAGATCGTGTTGCCGCTGCTCGACGGCACCTATCCCGACCGCATCGGCCGGCTGCTGATGGCAGCCGTAGCGAGGTTGTGCGATCTCGGGGGATTCATGGCCTTCGACTCCGGCGGTGGACAACAGGGCTTTGCGCAGCGGTACTACATCCAGGCACTGCGGTTGGCTCAGGCTGCCGGCGACCATGCCCTCGGTGCTCACATTCTCTCCGACATGGCCATGCAAGCCCACTACCTCCGCATCGGCCGCGAGGCCTGCTCCCTGGCCCGCGCTGGTCAGCGGAGCGCGCGAGCCTCAGGCTCCTACTCCACCCTGGCGCGGTGCTGCGCTCTCGAAGCTCGCGCCCACGCGCTTGCCGGCGACGGGCGGCGGTGCGGCGATGCCATGACCCGAGCGGAACAAGCCCTCGCCAAGGTACGGCCTGAGGATGAGCCGTTCTGGATCGGATTCTTCACGCTTGAACAGCTTCACGCCGAGTTCGCGTACGCGGCCGCGGACCTACGCCGGGCCGCTGACGTCCAGCGCTTCGCACCAACGGTGTTGGCGACATCGGAAGGTATGGAGCGACGCCAGGTGCTGGTGTCCGCGGCACTGGCCAGCTCGTATCTGCCACCCGGCGACCAGGAAAAGCACGACGGCTCGAAGGTCGATGTGGAGGAAGCCTGCGCCGTGCTCGAAAAGACCGTGCCGCTAGTGCGCGTCCTTACCACGAGGCGTGGGGTAGAGGCCATCAACGGGGCGCGGCGGCGGCTAAAGCCCAACGCCGTGAAGTTATGGGCTGATCGGTGTGGTCAAGAGGTTGATGGTGATGGTTGCTTGGTAGGTGCGTCGGTCGACGCGCAGGCTTTTGTAGGCGTATCGGGACAGCGGTCGTTTGACGGCTCGGGGTTTGACGCGGAGCCGGC
>NZ_QGSW01000136.1:0-25263 GCF_003176715.1 Micromonospora sp. S4605 | reverse complement strand
GTGCCGGCCCGGGGGGCGGGCACCCGCCGACCCGCACCGGCCCGGCCGGACGGCCGGGCGTCGGGGCCGACGTCGACGGGACGGCTGGGCTGGTCAGGGGTGACGGAGGACATCACGTCTACTCTGGCATGCCGCGCGGGCGACGGCAGTCCGATACCGCCTCGTGCCGGCGGCGAGTTCCGTGATCCACCGTCGTCGGCTCCGGATCCGGTCTAGCCTCGGCCCAGGACGCGACGGCAGTCGCGGCACCGACCGCCCGGAGGCAAGCCGTGAACGCTCCGTATCCACCGCCGCCGCCCGCCCGGGGCCGGGACCGCACCACCCTCTGGGGCATCCTGGGCATCATCACCGGCCTGCTCTGTTGCGGCATCCTGGGCATCATCTTCGGCTGGCTGTCCATCCGCGACGCGAAGCGGTCCGGCCAGTCGCCGGTGCTGGGTTACCTGGCCATCACCTTCGGCGTGATCAACATCATCGGCAGCGCGATCCTGAGCGCCACCGGGAACTACCCGGGCTGGAACAACGACTGAGGGGGCCGACCGGACCCGGTCGACCCCCTCACGTCGTCAGCCGTCCGGTCAGCCGGCGGACATGATCTCCCGCATCAGGCGCGCGGTCTCGGTCGGCGTCTTGCCGACCTTGACGCCGACCGCCTCCAGGGCCTCCTTCTTCGCCTCGGCGGTGCCCGCCGAGCCGGAGATGATGGCGCCCGCGTGCCCCATGGTCTTGCCGGGCGGGGCGGTGAAGCCGGCGATGTAGCCGACCACCGGCTTGGTCACGTTCGCTTTGATGAACTCGGCGGCCCGCTCCTCGGCGTCGCCGCCGATCTCACCGATCATGACGATCGCGTCGGTGTCCGGGTCGGCCTCGAACGCGGCCAGGGCGTCGATGTGCGTGGTGCCGATGATCGGGTCGCCGCCGATGCCGACGCAGGTGGAGAAGCCGATGTCGCGCAGCTCGTACATCATCTGGTAGGTCAGCGTGCCGCTCTTGCTGACCAGGCCGATCCGGCCGGAGCCGGTGATGTCGGCCGGGATGATGCCCGCGTTGGAGGCGCCCGGCGAGGCGATGCCGGGGCAGTTCGGGCCGATGATCCGGGTCTTGCCGCCCTTGGCCACGTTGTACGCCCAGAACGCGGCGGTGTCGTGCACCGGCACGCCCTCGGTGATCACCACGGCCAGCTCGATGCCGGCGTCGATCGCCTCGATCACCGCGGCCTTGGTGAACTGCGGCGGCACGAAGATGACCGTGACGTCCGCCCCGGTCTCCTTCATCGCGTCCGCGACGCCCGCGAAGACCGGCAGCTCGGTGCCGTCGAAGTCGACAGTCTGGCCCGCCTTGCGCGGGTTGACGCCGCCGACGATGGTGGTGCCCGCGGCGAGCATCCGCCGGGTGTGCTTGGAACCTTCGGAGCCGGTCATCCCCTGCACGATGACCTTCGAGTCCTTGGTCAGCCAGATAGCCATTGTCAGACCCCCGCAGCGGCCAGCTCGGCGGCCCGCTCGGCCGCGCCATCCATGGTGTCGACCCGCTCGATCAGCGGGTTGTTAGCGCCGTCGAGGATCGCCCGGCCGGCCTCGGCGTTGTTGCCGTCGAGCCGGACGACGAGCGGCTTGGTGACCTGCTCGCCGCGCTGCTTCAGCAGCTCCAGCGCCTGCACGATGCCGTTGGCGACCGCGTCGCAGGCGGTGATGCCGCCGAAGACGTTGACGAAGACGCTCTTGACCGACGGGTCGGAGAGGACGATCTCCAGCCCGTTCGCCATCACCGCGGCGCTCGCGCCGCCGCCGATGTCGAGGAAGTTGGCCGGCTTGACGCCGCCGTGCCGCTCACCGGCGTACGCGACCACGTCGAGGGTCGACATGACCAGACCCGCGCCGTTGCCGATGATGCCGACCTCGCCGTCGAGCTTGACGTAGTTGAGGTCCTTCTCCTTGGCGGCCTGCTCCAGCGGGTCCACCGCGGCCTGGTCGACCAGCGCCTCGTGGTCCGGGTGCCGGAAGGCGGCGTTCTCGTCCAGGCTGATCTTGGCGTCGAGCAGCAGCAGCTTGCCGTCGCCGGTCTTGGCCAGCGGGTTCACCTCGACCAGGGTGGCGTCCTCGGCGACGAAGGCCTTCCACAGCCCCACGGCGACCTCGACGACCTGGTCGGCGACCTCGGCCGGGAAGCCGGCGGCGGTGACGATCTCGCGCGCCTTGGCCTCGTCCACGCCCTCGACCGCGTCGATCGGGGCCTTGACGACCTTCTCCGGGGTCTCCGCGGCGACCTGCTCGATGTCCATGCCGCCGGCGACGCTGGCGATGCAGAGGAAGGTGCGGTTCGCCCGGTCCAGCAGGTAGGAGAAGTAGTACTCCTCGGCCACGTCCGCGGTCACGGTGATCATGACCTTGTGGACGGTGTGGCCCTTGATGTCCATGCCGAGGATGTCGGTGGCCCGGGCCACCGTCTCCTCCGCGCCCTCGGCCAGCTTGACGCCGCCGGCCTTGCCCCGGCCGCCGACCTTCACCTGCGCCTTGACGACCACCCGACCGCCGAGGCGTTCGGCGATCGCGCGGGCCTCCTCCGGGGTCGTGGCGACGCCGCCGGCGAGCACGGGCAAGCCGTGCCGCTCGAACAGGTCCCGCCCCTGGTACTCGTACAGGTCCACGTTTGCGCGTCCCGTCCCGTCTCCGCGGCGCGCCGTCGCGCCGCCACCAGCGTTATGGAAAACAGTTTGACGCCTGTCATCACTTGAAACAGGCCATTGGGCGCAGCCTAGCGAGGTGGGCACCGCCGGCAACCGAGCGGGTGCACGGTGTGCGGTAATGCACAGCCGCCGCCGGCCGGGCCCCTGTTCGCCCCGCCGTCAACCGTCCGGGGGATGTTCGGGCGGGTGCGTAACCCCCCGCGGGGGGCGTCGTTGAGTCAGGTGTCGGAGCGCTGCTCAGCGCGAAGACGGGAGACGGCCGATGCCCTGTCGGTCGAGGGGTGGCGGCGGGGCATCGTGCATAGAGGGGCCGGACGTGTGAGGGGTGCGTCCGGCCCCTCCCCCGTGTCCGCGTCCAGCCGGCCCACTGTCAGCGCCGGCTCGGGCGCCCCGCCGGGCTTCCGCCCAGCGCCCGACTCCGGCATCCGGCCAGGCTGCCACCGCCGTCGAGGCCGGGGCGGGCCGCGGCGAGGTCAGCCGACCGGCTGCGCGACGTTCGCCCGCACCCAGTCGACGATGGACTGGGTGGTGGCGCCCGGCGTGAAGATCTTGGCGACGCCGAGCTGCTCCAGCTCGGGGATGTCGGCGTCCGGGATGATGCCGCCGCCGAACACCACGATGTCCCGGGCGTCCCGCTCGGCCAGCAGCTCCAGCACCCGGCGGAAGAGCGTCATGTGCGCACCGGAGAGCACCGAGAGCCCGATGCCGTCGGCGTCCTCCTGGATCGCGGCCTCCACGATCTGCTCCGGGGTCTGGTGCAGACCGGTGTAGACGACCTCCATGCCGGCGTCCCGGAGGGCACGCGCGACGACCTTGGCGCCGCGGTCGTGGCCGTCCAGGCCCGGCTTGGCGACGACGACCCGAACACGAGAGCTCATCTGCGCATCCCTTTCACCGGCTCCGCGGCTTTACCTGAACGAACGGTAACCCGCCGGCCCGGCCCCCGGAAATCCGGGCCGCACAGCCGGTGCCGGGCCGCCGACGGCGGACGGGGTCGGCGGCCGCTCGGCCGCGGTCGCGGGTATCCCGGTCCGCGGGCCGTCGAGCCGCCTCGTCAAGCCGGACGACTCCGCCGTTCGGTCACGCTCCGCGACGAACGGGCAGTAACGGGGGCGCCGATCGACGGGTACGAGGCATGACAATCACGTACGCATTTGGACAGAACGCAGCACCAATTCGGCGCTCCGGCTTGTGACTCGTCTGGTGGTTGGCTAACGTGTCCACGGTTGTCATCAGGTCCACGGACGGGTGGCGACGCGGTCAGCAGACGTTCACCACGGCTTCACGAACGCCGGTCCGACCGCTTCGATACCCCGACAACGGAGGGTGTGCGTGCGCCAGCGCCTGTCGTCTGAGCCCGATCGATATCGCGGCCGCCGCCGCGTACCCACCCCCCCGCGGAGCCGCTACGCCGCCGTCGTCACCACCGCGTTCGTCGGAGCCGGTGTGGTGGCCCTCGGCGCGGGAGCCATGCCGGACGCGAAGAGCGTCAACCCGTCGGTCCTCGACGAACTCAAGGCGGCCTCCACGCTGAGTCAGGACGCGGCCGCCCGCGCCGACTCCGCCGACCGCGCCTCCCGCGACAGCGGGCGCGCCGAGGAGGCCGCGGAACCCGAGGTCTGGCTGCTGCCGCTGCAGGGCTACGACTTCAAGTCCCCCTACGGCGTGCGCTGGGGCAAGATGCACACCGGCGTCGACCTGGTCGCCCCCGAGGGCACCCCGTACGTCGCCATCCACGACGGCACCGTCACCACGGCCGGTTGGTTCGGCGGCTACGGCTACACCGTGATCGTTCAGCACTCCGACGGCAGCGAGGCCATCTACGGCCACTCGCAGGCGCTGAGCGTCCAGGTGGGGCAGCAGGTCAAGGCGGGCGACCAGCTCGGCCTGGTCGGCAACACCGGCCACTCCTACGGCTCCCACCTGCACCTGGAGATCCATGTCAAGGGCGAGCCGCGCGACCCGGTGCCCTACCTCCAGGAGCGCGGAGTGGACATCCAGCTACAGGTCGAGGCAATCTACAACGAGGTAGCCGCTTCCTGACGCTGCGTACTGACCGATGACCGCCCGGATCTGCCGATCCGGGCGGTTTTTCGTTGCCCGAGGGCCGACAAAGTCTCCCGGGTCACAGTCGCCGGTGTGACGCAGAGCACCTACCCGCATGATCACTTATCCGGATGTATGACCCCAGAGAGGGACAACCCAACCTCTCGGCGTCAGTGGTCGACGGCGCGGCCACCCTCCCGGTACCCGGCGCGGATCCGGCCGACACCAGTATTTCGAGGTCAAGTGCCCCTCGACTGTGAAGGTCAACCGTGCAGGAAGACAGCTCCATCCAGAACGAGAAGACCCCGAACGCGCCAGCCCGGCACCGGCGGCGGATGGGCGGGCGCACCCGGCAGATGGTCCTCGCGGCGGCGGTCCTGGTCGCCCTCGGCCTCGGCGGCGTCGCCGTGGCGACCACCGGCGCCGACGACGGCACCCCGGCCGCCGTTTCCCTGGACGCGCAGGCCCGGGCCGAGGCCGCCGCCCGCGCCGACCGGTCCGACCGGGAGCCGGCGCCGGTCACCCCGAGCGCCACCCCCGCCAGCCCCGCGCCCAGCCCGTCGACGGCCAGCCCCTCGGCCAAGCCCAGCCCGAAGGCGACCACCAGCAAGCCGAAGGCCAAGCCCAAGCCGACCTGGGTCATCCCGATGAAGGGCGCCGAGATCACCTCCTGCTACGGCCAGCGGTGGGGCACCCTGCACGCCGGCATCGACTTCGCCATGCCCGCCGGCACGCCGATCCGCGCCGCCTTCGGCGGCACCGTGGTCAAGGCCGGCGACGCCGGCGACGGATACGGCATCTCGGTCTTCATCGACCACGGCAACGGCTACCTGACCCACTACGCGCACCAGAGCCGCGCCGCGGTCGGCGTGGGTGACAAGGTCAGCGCCGGCGAGGTCATCGGCTACGAGGGTTCCACCGGCGACTCCACCGGCCCGCACCTGCACTTCGAGGTGCACAAGGGGCAGATGTGGAACCAGATCGACCCCGCGCCGTTCCTGCGCGCCCGGGGCATCAACGTGGCCTGCTGACCCCCGGTCTTTCTCGTTGGCTTCCAGCGTTCGATCCGGTTGCTCACGCGGCACGGGCGGCACCAGCCCACACCTGCGTCAAGCGTCCGTGATCAAGACGTGGGCGTGCCGGGGCTCGGTCTGGAACATGGTCAGCAGGCTCTCGCCCTCGGCGACGACGGCGTCGCGCTCGCCCGTCGTGAGGGTGCGCAGCGGCGTGATCCGCAACGTCGCCGCGCCGTCGTCGACGGTGACCGCCCAGGTGCCGGCGACCCGGCCGTCGACCAGCAGGAAGCGGGCCCCCGTGACGCTCAGCCCGCGATGCTCGGCGTCGATGACGCGACTCCGGTCGTCGTAGCCGAGCACCGCGTTGTCGAACGCCGGCAGGAAGCGCGGCGGCGCCGGGGTCTCCGGGTCGGGCAGCGCGCCGTCGGGCACGTCGAGCAGCTCGCGGCCGCGCTCGTCGCGGAACGTCCGCAACGACTGTCGCAACCGCTGGATGGACTCCCGCAGCCCGCTCAGCCCCGACCAGGCGCGGATGTCAGCGCTGGCGGCCGGGCCGTAGGCGGCGAGGTAGCGCAGGACCAGCGCGTCGACGGTGGCCGGCGACGCCGGCTCCAGCGGGCGGCCCAGCCATGCCTCGATCGTGGTGTTGTACGCGGCGCCGCGCTCGCCCCACACCCCACGGGGTGGCACCTGCACGAGCGGCACGAGCGTGCTGAGCGCGTCGCCCAGCCAGCGCGGCTCCACCCCTGGCCAGCGGTCGGCGATGGCGCGGGCCGCCTCGGTCAGCATCCGCGGCCGCTCCTCGAACAGCGGCCGGCCCAGTTTGGTCAGCTCGTCGAGGTCAACCCCGGGCAGCACCCGGCGCAACGTCGACCACATGCGTGAGACCAGCATTGCCTGGTGCACGGGCCGCAACGCGAGGCAGTCGCGCGCGGTCACCAGGTGCAGGGTGCGGCGCATCAGCAGCGTGCGGACCGCCCCGCGGCTCAGCAGAAGCTCGGCCAGCGCCGGCGGCTGGAAGCCGGCCAGCCGGCTCCACAACCCGACGTACGGCTCCAGGGGCTCCTGCGCCTGCAACCCCACCAGGTGTTCAAGCGCGTCGACGACCGGCATGTCGTGCCGATGCAGCAGAAGCTGGCGGGCTAGAAGCGACCGGTTGAGGGCGCGGCGATCGAGCACGCTCATGGCGGAACGCTATCGCCCGCCCCAGACACTTTCCCTACTCGTACCGGCCCATCCGGATCAGGACCTCCGCCACCGCCAGGCCGGGCGACGCGCGCTCAGAGCTTGTCGAGCGGCGCGTGCCGCAGCACCAGCCACATCGTCTGGTCGCCGAAGTCGATCTGTGCCCGGGCGCTCGGGCCGTGCCCCTCCACGGCGAGCACCCGGCCCAGCCCGTAGCGCTGGTGGTTGACCCGGTCGCCGGCGGCCACCTTCGGCCCCTGCGGCAGCTCGCTCGCGGTGGCGAGCCGGCTGCCGTCGACGCCGAGCCGCTTGGCCAGCTGCGCCGCCTTGGGCGTACCGCCGGTGAAGCCGCCACGCCCGCCGGGCGTGCGGTCCGCGCGGCCGCCGACGCCGCCGCCTCCGCCACCCCACGAGGTGTACGACCCCTCGGTGCGCTCCCAGCGCACCAGCTCGGGTGGCAGCTCCTCGACGAACCGCGAGGGCGGGTTGTAGGCCGGGGCGCCCCACGCCGAGCGGGTGACCGCCCGGGAGAGGTAGAGGCGCTGCCGGGCCCGGGTGATGCCCACGTACGCCAGCCGGCGCTCCTCCTCCAGCTCGCGGGTGTCGCCGAGCGAGCGCAGGTGCGGGAAGACGCCGTCCTCCAGCCCGGTCAGGAACACCACCGGGAACTCCAGCCCCTTGGCGGTGTGCAGCGTCATCAGGGTGACCACGCCCTGGTGGTCGGGGTCGTCGGTGGGCACCTGGTCGGCGTCGGCGACCAGCGCGACCTGCTCCAGGAACCCGGCCACGGTGGCCCGTTCCCCCTCGGCGCCGAGCGCCTCGACCCGCTCGGTGTACTCCCGGGCGACGCTGACCAGTTCCTGGAGGTTGTCGACCCGGCCGGCGTCCTGCGGATCCAGGCTCTCCTCCAGCTCGGTGAGGTAGCCCGAGCGGGTGAGCAGCACCTCCAGCACCTCCTCGGGGGTGCCGGTCTCGGCCAGCTCGCGCGCGCCGTCGAGCAGCGCGACGAACTCGGCGATCCCGTTGGCCGCCCGGGTCGAGATGCCCGGCGCGTCCTTGGCCCGGCGCAGCGCGGCGCCGAAGGAGATCCGGTCGCGGCTGGAGAGCGCCTCCACGCACGCCTCGGCGCGGTCGCCGATGCCCCGGCGCGGGGTGTTCAGCACCCGGCGCAGGCTGACCGTGTCGTCGTCGTTGACCACGGCGCGCAGGTAGGCCAGCGCGTCGCGGACCTCCTTGCGCTCGTAGAAGCGCACCCCGCCGACCACCTTGTAGGGGAGGCCGACCCGGATGAACACCTCCTCGAAGACCCGGGACTGGGCGTTGGTGCGGTAGAAGACCGCCACGTCGCCGGGGCGGGTGTCGCCGGCGTCGACCAGCCGGTCGATCTCCCGGGCCACCCAGTCCGCCTCGGCGTGCTCGGTGTCGGCGACGTAGCCGACGATCTGCTCGCCGGCCCCCGCCTCGCTCCACAGCCGCTTCGGCTTGCGCGAGGTGTTCCGGTCGATCACCGCGTTGGCCGCGTTCAGGATGGTCTGCGTGGAGCGGTAGTTCTGCTCCAGCAGGATCGTCCGGGCGTCGGTGAAGTCCCGCTCGAACTCCAGGATGTTGCGGATCGTCGCGCCGCGGAACGCGTAGATCGACTGGTCGGCGTCGCCGACCACGCAGAGCTCGGCCGGCTCCACCCCCTCGGTGCCGGAGACCAGCTCCTTGATCAGCACGTACTGGGCGTGGTTGGTGTCCTGGTACTCGTCGACCAGCACGTGCCGGAACCGCCGGCGGTAGCTCTCCGCCACGTGCGGGTGCGACTGGAGCAGGTGCACCGTCGTCATGATCAGGTCGTCGAAGTCCAGCGCGTGCGCCTCGCGCAGCCGGCGCTGGTAGAGCGTGTAGGCCTCGGCCAGCGCCCGCTCGTTCGGGCCCTTGGCGCGGCCGGCGAACTCCTCCGGGTCGACCAGCTCGTTCTTCAGGTTGGAGACCTGGGCGGCCAGTCCGCGCGCCGGGTAGCGCTTCGGGTCGAGGTCCAACTCGCGGGCGACGAGCTGCATCAACCGGCGCGAGTCGTCCGCGTCGTAGATGGAGAAGGTCGACTTGAGCCCGGCGTGCTCGTGCTCGGCGCGCAGGATGCGGACGCACGCGGAGTGGAACGTCGACACCCACATCAGCCGGGCCCGCGGCCCGACCAGGGCGGCCACCCGCTCCTTCATCTCGCCGGCGGCCTTGTTGGTGAAGGTGATCGCGATGATCTCGCCCGGATGCACGTCGCGCGCGGCGAGCAGGTAGGCGATCCGGTGGGTGAGCACCCGGGTCTTGCCCGAGCCGGCGCCGGCCACGATCAGCAGCGGCGAGCCGGCGTGGGTGACCGCGTCGCGCTGCGGCCCGTTCAGGCCGGTGAGCAGGGCCTGCGGGTCCAGGCGGGCAGCGGCGGACCCGGACCGCCGCGCAGGCGTCGGCGTGGTGGTCGGCGCGGGCGGGGACGCGGGGATGTCGAAGAGAGGATGCATCGCACGGCGAGTCTATGCCGCCGGCCGGACACTTCCCCGCCGTGGACGCCCGGCGGGCCGCCGCCGGCCGCCGGGTTGCCGGTTTCCTTGCGCCGGACGCGGGCCGGGCGGCATACTCGACGGCGTGTTCGGTCAGCGCTTCTACTTTTACTACGGCTCCGGGAGTCCGGCAGCCGTAGGTCGCGCCTGATCAATCAGACCTACGAAAAAGCCCCGGGCTCCTGGAGCCCGGGGCTTTTTCGTCCCGGGATCCCGGCACCGGGCACCACAGCGCGAGGGGTACCCGATGATGACAGACGTGGTGGAGCAGAGCGGCGGACCGGCCCGGCCCGGTGCGGGCGGCGCTGGCGCGGAGGCCGACGCCCCGGGTGACGGCGCGACCGCCAACGGCGCGGCGGGCCGGGCCGGCAGGCCCGGCACGACCATCCCGGGCACCGGCACCGCGGAACCGTCCGCCGCCGCCCGGATCGTGGAGATCCGGGAGCGGATCGACGACATCGACCGGGCGCTCATCGAGCTGTGGCAGGAGCGGGCCCGGCTCTCCCAGGAGGTCGGCGCGACCCGGATGGCCTCCGGCGGCACCCGCCTGGTGCTCGCCCGCGAGCGGGAGATCCTGGAGCGCTTCCGGGTCGCCCTCGGCGCCGACGGCACCCAGCTGGCGCTGCTGCTGCTCCGCGCCGGGCGCGGGCCGCTCTGAGTCGTACGCCGGCCGGGCCCGCAGACGCGGAACCGCCTGCCGGCGTCGTGGTGACGCGGGCAGGCGGTTCCGGTGGGGTCACGCCTCGTGGGTGGCGACGATCTCCCGCTTCTCGGCGAAGTGGCAGGCGCTCGGGTGGTCCGAGCCCCGCCGGATCTCCAGCAGCGGCACCTGCTCGGCGCAGACGTCCTGCGCCTTCCAGCACCGGGTACGGAACCGGCAGCCCGAGGGCGGGCTGACCGGCGACGGCACGTCACCGGTCAGGCGGATGATCGCCTTGTTGTCCCGCACGGTCGGGTCCGGCACCGGCACCGCCGACAGCAGCGCCTGGGTGTACGGGTGCGTCGGCCGCTCGTAGATCTCGTCCTCGGTGCCGACCTCGACGATCTTGCCGAGGTACATCACCGCGACCCGGTCGGAGAGGTGCCGCACCACGGACAGGTCGTGCGCGATGAACACGTACGACAGGCCGAACTCGCTCTGCAGCTGCTCCAGCAGGTTCATCACCTGGGCCTGGATCGACACGTCCAGCGCCGACACCGGCTCGTCGCAGACGATGATCTCGGGCCGCAGGGCCAGCGCCCGGGCGATGCCGATGCGCTGCCGCTGACCGCCGGAGAACTGGTGCGGGTACCGGTTGATGTGCTCCGGGTTGAGGCCCACCAGGTCGAGCAGTTCCTTGACCTTGTTCCGGCGGCTGCCCTTCGGGGCCACCTCCGGGTGGATCTCGAACGGCTCGCCGATCAGGTCACCGACCGTCATCCGCGGGTTCAGCGAGGTGTACGGGTCCTGCATCACCAGCTGGATCTGCCGGCGCAGCCGCCGCAGCGCACCGCCGGAGAGCTTGGAGATGTCCTGCCCCTTGTAGTGCACGCTGCCGGCGGTCGGCTTCTCCAGGTTCATCAGCACCCGGGCCAGCGTCGACTTGCCGCAACCGGACTCGCCCACCACGCCGAGGGTCTCGCCGGCCCGCAGGTCGAAGGAGACCCCGTCGACGGCCTTGACGTGACCGATGGTCTTCTTGAACACCACACCGCGGGTGACGGGGTAGTGCTTGACCAGGTCACGGACCTCGAGGATGTTCTCAGTCACGGTTCACCAGCTCCTCGGCGAAGTGGCAGGCGCTGGCCCGGCCGGCACCCACCTGCAGCAGCGGCGGGACCTTCTCCCGGCAGACCGGCTGCGCCATGGGGCAGCGCGGGTTGAACGGGCAGCCCGGCGGGATGTTCATCAGGTTCGGCGGGAGGCCCTTGATCGTCCGGAGCTGCTGCCCCTTCTCGTCGAGCCGGGGGATCGAGTTGAGCAGGCCGAGCGTGTACGGGTGCGCCGGCTTGGCGTACAGGTCGTACACGTTGGCTTCCTCGACGATCCGGCCGGCGTACATGACCGCGATCCGGTCCGCGACGTCGGCGACCACGCCGAGGTCGTGGGTGATCAGGATCATGCCCATCTGCCGCTCCCGCTGGAGCTCGGCCAGCAGGTCCATGATCTGGGCCTGCACCGTCACGTCCAGCGCCGTGGTCGGCTCGTCCGCGATCAGCACCTCCGGGTCGAGCGCCAGCGACATCGCGATCATGGCGCGCTGCCGCATACCGCCGGAGAACTGGTGCGGGTAGTTGTTGAACCGGCCCTTGGCGTTCGGGATCTTCACCTGGTCGAGCATCTCGATCGCGCGCTTCTTGGCCTCGGCGCGGCCCAGGCCACGCCGGACCCGGAACTGCTCGGCGATCTGGAACCCGACGGTGAAAACCGGGTTGAGCGCGGAGAGCGCGTCCTGGAAGATCATGGCGATCCCCTCGCCGCGGATGCGGCGACGCTCCTCGGCGGACATCTTCAGCATGTCCTTGCCGTGGAAGCGGACCTGACCACCGGTGACGAAGCCGGGGGGCGTGTCCAGGATGCCCATGATCGTCTGGGCGGTGACGCTCTTGCCGGAGCCGGACTCGCCGAGCACGGCTAGGGTCTCCCCCGCGTCGACGTGGTACGTGACTCCGTTGATGACCTTGGCGACGCCGTCCCGGGTACGGAACTCCACGCGCAGGTCGTCGACCTCCAGCAGCCGGCCGGCGGGGCGCCCGGAGGCGCCTGCCGCGGACTGCTCGGACACGAGAATGTCGGACAACTGAATCGCCCCTAGCGGAGTTTCGGATCGAGGGCCTCGCGGACCGCCTCACCGAGCATCACGAAGCTCAGCACGGCGGTGACGAGGAACGCGGCGGGGAAGAAGAGCAGGAACGGCGAGACGCGGATGTAGTTCTGCGCCTCACTGATCATGATGCCCCAGGACACCACCGGGGTCTTCAGGCCGACGCCCAGGAAGGACAGCGTCGCCTCGGCGCCGATGAACGAACCGACCATGATCGTGCCGTACACCAGCAGCGGCGCCAGGCAGTTCGGCAGCAGGTGCTTCAGGATGATCCGGCCGGTGCCGGCACCCAGCGCCCGCGCGGCCACGATGTAGTCCGCCTCCTTGGTGGCCAGCACCGAGGAGCGCATCAGCCGCATCACCACCGGCCAGCTCAGCACCGTCAGGGAGAGGATCACCAGACCCATGATCTCCGGGGTGCTGTTGTCGGTGCCCGAGCCGTTGAAGGTGGTCAGGATGACGATCGCGCCGAGCACGAACGGCAGACCGAAGAAGACGTCGGCGATCCGGGACAGCAGGCCGTCCACCCAGCCGCCGCGGTAGCCGGCGATGATGCCCATCGTGCCGCCGATCAGCAGCGTGCCGGCCACCGAGAGCACCGCCACCACGATCGAGGCGCGGGCACCGTAGATCACCCGGGCGAACACGTCACGGCCCTGCACGTCGTAGCCGAACCAGCCGTTGGCCCCCGGCTCCACCCGGCTGTTCGACAGCGAGCCGTTGACCGGGTCGCCGTTGGTGAACAGCGACGGGAACGCCGCCATCACCAGGAAGATCAGGATGAAGCTGGCCGAGATCCAGAACAGCGGCTTGCGGCGCAGATCCTGCCAGGCGTCGCCGAGCAGACCCCGCGGCTTCTCCTTGCGGGCGTTCTCCGGCAGCCCCGCGTCGGCCGGCGCACCGAGCTGACTCGGCTGCTCGGGACGGGGGGTGCTGACGATCGATGCGGTGCTCGGGTCACTCATAGCGGATCCTCGGGTCCAGGGCGGCGTAGAGCAGGTCGACCAGCAGGTTCATCAGCAGGTAGACCAGCACCAGGACCACCACGATGGAGACAACGGTAGCGCTCTCCTTGGTGACGATCGCTCGGAAGACCTGGCGACCGATCCCGTTGATGCCGAAGATGCCCTCGGTGACGATGGCGCCGCCCATCAGCGCGCCGAGGTCGGTGCCGAGCAGCGTGACGACCGGGATGAGGGAGTTGCGCAGCAGGTGCACCCCGACCACCCGGCGCATCGGCAGGCCCTTGGCGATCGCCGTGCGCACGTAGTCGGCCCGCCGGTTCTCGGCGATGCTCGTCCGCGACACCCGGGCGATGTACGCCATGGAGGCGCTACCCAGCACGAAGCCGGGCACGATGAGTTCGGAGATCCGCATCTCGTTCGAGACGGTCGGCTTGACGATGCCCCACTGCACACCCAGCACCCACTGCAGCACGAAGCCGATGACGAAGACCGGCAGCGCGATCAGGAACAGGGTGGAGACGAGAACCAGGTTGTCCAGGAATCCGTTGCGGCGCAGACCGGTCAGCACGCCAGCGGTGAGACCGATGAGGGCCTCGATGGCGAGGGCGACCACGGCCAGCTTCAACGTGTTCGGGTACGACGTGGCGATGATGTCGCCGATCGGCCGGCCACCGAAGGTGTTGCCGAAGTCGCCCTGGAACAGGTTCTGCATGTAGTTGCCGTACTGGACGAAAATGTTCTCGTTCAGCTTGAACTTCTCGGTCATCATGTTGACGTACGCGTCCGGGCAAGCGCGCTCACCGCACTTGCCGGCGAACGGGTCGCCCGGCACCGACCACACGAGCCAGTAGATGAGGAACGTGGTGCCGATGAAGACCGGAATGAGTTGGAGCAGCCGTCTCAACAGATAACGGCCCATGGGGTGGTCCTCCAGACAGGGGGCGCGTCGGACGGCCGACACGGGGATGACAGACCTTGCGAGGAGATGTTGTAACACCTCCTCACGGAACGGCCCGGGTCGGGCCCACCGGTAGGTGAGCCCGACCCGGGGTCAGACCGTTCGGATCAGAGCTCGACCGAGGTGATGTCGAGCTCGCCGACGTTGGACAGCTCGAGCTTCTTGATCTTCTCCGAGTGGCCGGACTGCTGGCCACCGAAGTAGATCGGCACCGACGGAACGTCCTGGTCGATGAGCTTGACCGCCTCGGCGAACTTGGCGTGCGACTCCTCGATGTTGGCCGCGGAGCTCGCCTCCTTGGCCAGCCGGTCGACCTCCTTGTTGCTGTAGAGGCCGTCGTTCGAGGAACCACCGGTCACGTAGAGCGGGTTGACCCAGTTCTCCACGTCCGGGTAGTCCTGCTGCCAGCCGGCGCGGTACATGCCGGTCATCTTGTGGGCGTTGATGTTCTGGCGGAACACCGCGAAGGTCGGCACACCCTCGGCGACGGCGTCGATGCCCAGGTTGGTCTTGATCTGCTGGGCGACGGCCTCCATCCACTCCTTGTGGCTGGCGTCCGCGTTGTAGGCCAGGGTCAGCTTGCCCGAGAAGCCACCGGCCTCGGCCAGGAGCTTCTTGGCCTCGTCCGGGTTGAACTGGCAGGAGGTGCAGTTACCCGGCGCGGCACCCGGGGTCAGCGGGTTCGCCCAGCTGTCGGCCGGCTTGCGGTTGCCGAAGAAGATCTTGTCGCTGATCTCCTGGCGGTTGATCGACAGCGAGATCGCCTTGCGGAGCTTGGCGTTCTGGAAGCGCTTGTCGTAGATCGGGAAGGCGATGATACCGGTCGACGGGGTGGTCGAGGCGATCGCCCGCTCGCCCAGGTCGGTCTTCCACTTGTCGCCCGCGAGCGAGGAGACCGGAACCTGCTGCATGAAGTCGATGTTGCCGGACAGCAGGTCGTTGTAGGCGGCCGTGTCGTCCTGGTAGATCCGGACGTTGACGTCCTTGATCTTCATCTTGTCGCGCAGCTGGTAGTCGTCGAAGCGAGTCAGCTTGATCATCTGATCGTCTTCCCACGACACGAACTTCACCGGGCCGTTACCGATCGGCTTGCGGCCGAACTCTTCCGGCTTCTGGGTGAAGAAGGCGTCCGGCAGCGGCATGAAGGTGCTGTAGCCGAGCTTGGTCGGGAACACGGCGGTCGGGGCCGCGAGGGTGACCTCGAAGGTCCAGTCGTCCAGGACCTTCAGGCCCTTCATCTCCTTGGCCGTCGGCTCGGGGGCCTTCTGCGGGCCCTCGGCGCCGTCCGGGTCCTCGGTGTGGACCTCGGTGAAGCCGTCGATGTCGGCGAAGAAGCTGCCGTTCTGGGCACCGTTCGGGGAGTACGCGCCCCAGTTCCAGGCGTCCACGAAGTTCTTGGCCTTGACGGGGGTGCCGTCGTGGAACTTCGTGTTCTCCTTGATCTTGATCTTGTAGACCTTGGAGTCGGTCGTCTCGATCGACTCGGCGAGAGCGTTCCGCGGAGCACCACCGTCGTTGGGGTACTCGACCAGGCCGGTCCACATCCAGTCGATGATCTTGCCACCACCGGTCTCGGTGGTGTTCGACGGCACCAGGGGGTTCTCCGGCTGGGTGCCTTCGATGGTGATCGCGCCGTCGCTGCTGGCGCCGGCGTCGCCGCCGTCGCTGTCGCTGCCCGAGCAGCCGGACGCGACGAGCGCGAATGCCGCGCCCAGCGCGACCGCGCCCGTTGCCCGCTTCGAGACTCTCATTCCGAGGGGCCTCCTCTTTCTAACCTGGTTCGTCGTGGGTTTCACGCACGTTGGGGGGTGACGCCGCCGTCGGCTCCGTACCGCGAGCCGCCGGTCCTACCGCAGAGAAATCGGGACACCCTGAGGTACCGATCCGCCGGGCCACCGCACCCACCGGGTTCGGCACGCGCACGCGTCACGACCACCAACCGCAGCCGCTCGCGGCGGCGGAGGGTGGTCGCAGGTCGTACGGAGTGCCTCACACGAGGGGTGAGGTGCTGCCACTGTGACACTCACTTGCCCGTTGCGTGAAGGTGCCGTTATCAAGCCGTTAGTTGGTCGCCACGTTGCCGATACTTGAGAAAAGATCATGAAACATCTCAACGGCACCGCCCTGAGCAGGGAAGATACACCCACGTAGGGCTCTGTGACAGGTGCGGGCGGAGCGGCTGTGACCTTCCCCGCGCCGGCTTCGGCGCTCTCCGAAGTCGCCCGTGCGCCGGCCGTGTCTGCCCATCCGGACGATGGTGATTTCGGCTGTGCGGGCACGATAGCAAGCTGGGTGGACGAGGGCTACCTGGCCACCGCGGTCGTCGCCGGCCGGATCGAGCCGGCCGGCGAACACGATCGTCCGACGTTCGGACGGCATTCCCCGCCCTGCCGAGGTCGGGCGATCACGACCGAGCGGCTGAGTGGGGACGGCCCCGGCGCCCGCCTGCGGGGCGGGTGCCGGGGCCGGGTCGAGCTACGGTGGATCAGGCGGTGAAGCGGACCTTGCGGCGCCGGACCACCAGGACGGTGACCGCGCCGGCGGCCAGCAGCACCAGGCCGGCGGTGATCGCGGTGGCGATCGGGGAACCGGTCAGCGGCAGGTCCCCGCCGTTGGAGGCCGGCGAGGTGGACGGCGCGGGGCTCTCGGCCGGGGCCGACGGCGACGGCGTCTCGGCCGGCGTGGTCGGCGTCGGGGTCGGCGACGACGGGGCGGCGGTGAAGGTGGCGGCCGCCTTGGCGGTCACCGTCTCGTCGGTGCTACCGCCGAGGATCAACTTCTGCGCCTTGCCGCCGGTGTAGAGGAAGACCCGCCCGAAGGAGACCGAGCCCTTGGCGGCCAGGGTCGCCTCGACCTCACCGGCCTCCTCGGCGGTCAGCCAGAACTGGCCGCCGTTGGTGGTCGCGGTGACCGGCTTGCCCTCGGCGTCGACGGCCACGCCGCCGGTGACCTTGATGGTGATCTCGCCGGCCGGGCCCTTCACCGTGAACGGACCGGCCTTCTCGCCGACGGTCGCCTTGGCGTTCGTCGGGTCGACGGTCAGCTCGGCCTTCGGCTCAGGCTGGTCGGTGGCGTTGGCCACCAGGTAGTCGTGGACCTTCTTGACCACGTCGTACTGCTGCTTGCCGAGCAGGCCCTTGTCCTTGACCCAGTCGCCCAACTCGATGCCGTCGCTGAAGTGCCAGACGGCGGTCTGGGTGCCGAAGTAGAGCAGGTTGTTCCGCTTGGCCTCGTCCAGCTTCTCCGGCATGGTGGCACCGGCGGCCGCCAGCAGCTTCGCCTGGTCGGCGTTCGGGTAGCCGTGGGTGAGCACCCACTGCACCTTGCCGAGGTTCTTCACCTGGGACTCGTCCCAGGTGCCCTCGGCGTACTTGCCGTCGATCGCCACGTTGGTGTGGTAGTCGATGCAGAACGCCGGCAGGGTCTTGCCGTCGATCTTCAGCGCCAGGGCACTGGCCGGCTTCGGCTTGCCGTTCAGCAGCAGGGTGACCTTGCTGCCGGGGACCGACTTGGCCACGCCGGTGGCCGGCGCGGCGGCGGCCGGCGCGGCGAAGCCGAGCGCCAGCGCACCACCGGCGACGACGCCCAGGGCGATCCGGGCCCAGCGCCGTCCTCGTTGTCCGATCATGAAATTCGTACCTCTCCCCAGGGGTGACCCGCTCCGGGCGGGTTGCGTGGGCCGCCGTTCCCGCGGGATGCGCACCACCCGCGCGCGAGAACACGACGGGGCATTATCAAACGCGAATTGATCGTTTGTCAGCCCCTGCGGGCCAGATCCGTGGCATCTGTCCGGATTGACGGGGAAGAGGAATAGGTCACACCAGGCGTCGATCGGCCGCCCAGCGGGACAATTCGTACCGGTTGGACATCTGGAGCTTGCGGAGCACGTTCGACACGTGCGTCTCGACCGTCTTGATCGAGATGTAGAGCTCCTTGGCGATCTCCTTGTACGCGTACCCCCGGGCGAGCAGCCGGAGCACCTCGCGCTCCCGGTTGGTCAGCTGGTCCAGCTCGGGGTCGGCCACCGGGGCGTCCGGCCGGGCGGCGAAGGCGTCCAGCACGAACCCGGCCAGCCGGGGGCTGAACACCGCGTCGCCGTCGGCCACCCGGCGGATCGCCGCGGCCAGCTCGTCCGGCGAGATGGTCTTGGTGACGTAGCCGCGGGCGCCGGCCCGGATCAGCCCGATCACGTCCTCGGCCGCGTCCGAGACGCTCAGCGCCAGGAACTTCACCTGCGGGTGGGTACGCCGCATCGCGTCCAGCACCGCGCGGCCCCCACCGTCGGGCATGTGCACGTCGAGCAGGACCACGTCGGGCAGGGTGGCGGCGATCCGGCTGACCGCCTCGGCCACGGTGCTCGCCTCGCCCACCACCTCGACGTGGGCGCCCAGCTCGGCGCGGACCCCCGCGCGGAACATGGCGTGGTCGTCGACGAGGAAGACCCGCAGCCGCTCCGCGCCGGCACCCGCTCCCTCGACCGGTTCCATCGACTGCTCGGTCATCACTTGTCCCTTTCCGACGTGGACGAGTCCCGGGAGATCGGCAGGATCAACCGGACCTCGGTCCCCTCCCCCGGCTCGGACCGGATCTCCGCCCGGCCGCCGTGCCGCTTCATCCGCCCGATGATCGAGCCCCGGACACCGTGCCGGTGATCCTCCACCGTAGCCGGGTCGAAGCCCTTCCCCCGGTCCCGGACGAATACGCTGACCTGATCCGGCTCGACCTCGGCGTAGAGCGAGACGGTCTGCACCCCCGCGTGCCGGGCCGCGTTCACCAGCGCCTCGCGGGCGGCCGCGACCAGCGCGCCGACCCGCTCGTCGGTCTCCCGGTCACCGACCACCACCGCCTCGACGGTGATCGCGAAGGTGTCCTCCACCTCGGCGGCGGCCTGCTCCAGCGCCGCGGCGAAGCGCTCGGTCGGCGACCCGGTCGGCTTGTAGAGCCAGTTGCGCAGCGAGCGTTCCTGGCCCCGGGCGAGCCGCTGCACCGTCTTCACGTCACCGGCGTTGCGCTGGATCAGCGCGAGGGTGTGCAGCACCTGGTCGTGCACCATGGCGGCCAGTTCGGCCCGCTCCTGCTCCCGTATCCGCCCCTCACGCTCGGAGCGGAGCTGGTTGTACGTCCGCCAGAGCACCGGCGCCGCCACCACACCGACGCCGGCCAGGCCGACCAGCGCGAAGATCACCCCGTTGAGCACGGCGTCGAAGTTCTGCGCCGGGGAGTAGACAGCGGCGACGCCGATGATGCCGACCGCGACCAGCACCCCGCCGCCGATGAACCGGAGCACGAACGCCCGCCGGTCGCTCTCCTCCACGACCGCGCCCAGCCACGGCACCGGCATCGACTCGCCCCACCGCTGCCGCCGCTCCGGAGCGGACTGGTGCCAGATCACCCCGGCGCCGACCGCGATGATCGCGACCAGCCAGCCGGCGGTGCCGGCCGCGCCGACCGAGTCGAAGACCATCACCTGGACCAGCAGCACGCCGAGGCCGATCGCCACGAACGGCAGCAGCTGGGCGACGTCGCGCCGCGGCGGCACCGCGGTGTCGCCCGGTCGCAGCGGCACCACCGCCCAGAACGCCGCGTAGAGCAGCAGGCCGAGCCCGCTCAGCCCGAGCAGCACCATGAAGGCGATCCGCACCCGGACCACCGAGATGCCGAGGTGGTCGGCGATGCCGGCAGCCACCCCGGCGGCCATCCGGTGCTCGGGGGCGCGGTAGAGGCGCGGTGGCTGGGTCACGATGCTGATCGGAGGCTCCCTGGTCGGCTGGGCACGGGGCGGGCGGCGGGCCGCTGCCGGCGCCGGTTCGATCGTCACACGCTGCGCCGCCGCCCGGCCACGGGGACGCCCCCGACATTCGGCGCGCCGGGATCTCAGGGTGGCGTCAGGGTCGGGTCCTGAGGTCGTCCGGGCGGTCGACGCAGCAGGATCGAGGGCATGACCGAGGAAGCTGCCCAGTCGCCCCGTCCCGGGGCGGCGCAGCCGGGTGGACCGCCACCCGGTGCCACCGCCGGCGGGACCGCCTCCGGCACGTTCGGGACGCCACCACCGGTGGCCGCCCCGGGCGACGCCGGTGGCACCGCGGGGACGCCGCCACCACCCGGCGCGGGGACGCCGCCGCCCGGCCCGGGCGCGCCGCCACCGCCGGGCGCCGCCGGCTTCACCACGCGGTACGGGCTGGTGCGCCCGCGCGACGGCCGCTACCTGGCCGGCGTCTGCGCGGCTATCGGCCGGGCCACCAACACCGACCCGGTGCTGTGGCGGGTGCTGCTCGCCGTGCTCGGCTTCTTCGGCGGCATCGGCATCCTGGTCTACGTCACCGCGTGGCTGATCATCCCGGGCGAGGGCGACAGCGCCTCCCCGGTCGAGTCGATGCTGGGCCGGGGCCGGTCGAGCATGTCCCCGGTCACCGTGATCGTGCTCAGCATCCTGGTCGCGGTCAGCTTCGGCTACATCGTCACCGACGCGTTCCGCGCGGTGCTGCTCGGCGCGGCCATCCTGATCGGCGGCGCGCTGCTGCTGAACCGGGAGAACCAGGGCCGGCCGGCGCAACCGGTCCCGCCGTCCCCGGCGCCACCGCCCGGTCCGGTCCCGCCGGTCAGCTACCCGGCCCCCGCCGCGTACCCGGCGCCGGAGGCCGGGCCGGTCGCGCCCGCCGCGGCACCCGCCCCGGTGACCGGTGAGCTGGGCGCGCCGCCGGCTCCACCGATCTCCGGCCAGCCGGCCACGACCACCGCCGAGCTGCCCGCCTGGCCGCCGGCCCCGCCGGCCGCTCCCACGCAGGGCTACCCTCCGGTGGCCGCGCCGACCACCGGCTGGCCGCCCGCCGCGCCCACCTCCGGCTGGCCCGCGCCCGCGCCGACCAGCGGGCAGCCGGTCACCGCGCCGCTGCCTCCGGCCGGCTACCGGCCGCCGTTCGCCCCGCACGGGCCGTACGCCGGGAAGACCGCGCCCGCACCGAAGCCGCCCAAGCCACCGAAGCCACCGAAGCGGCCGCGCGAGCGGTCCCCGCTGGGTGCGGTGACGTTCTCGCTGATCTTCCTCGCCCTCGGCGTGGTCGCCGTGCTCGACCTGCTGGACGTCTTCGCCGTCGGCGCGTCGGCCTACTTCGCGGCGGCGCTGGCCACCATCGGTCTCGGCCTGCTGGTCGGCACCTGGTTCGGCCGGGCCCGCTGGCTGATCGCGCTCGGCCTGGTGACCGCCGCCGCGCTGGCCGTGGCCACCGTCGCCGAGTCGTACGACCGGGTGCGCGGCGTGGACGGCGCGGTGACCTGGGCACCGACCGACTACCGCGACCTCGCCGTCCGCTACGAGAACAGCTTCGGCGACGCCGTGCTGGACCTGCGGGCGGTCGACTTCGACCAGAAGGACACCGAGATCACCGTGTCGATCAACTTCGGTGAGGCCACCGTGGTGGTGCCGCCGAACGTGGACGTCACCACCGTCGCGGACGTCAACGCCGGTGACGCGAACGTCTTCGGCCGGCGCTCGGGCGGCCTGGACGGCCCGCTGCGGGAGACCACGGACCTGGGCGCGGACGGTCCCGGAGGCGGGAAGCTACGGCTCTACATCCACGTCAACGCCGGCAACCTGGAGGTGACCCGGTGAAGGCCCACCGCACGGACGTCGTCTCGTTCGCCTTCGGGCTGATCTTCGTCGGGCTCGCCGCCTGGTGGCTGCTCGCCCAACTGCTCGGGTTGGCCCTGCCGCCGGTGGGCTGGTTCCTGGCCGGCGCGCTGATCGTCATCGGCCTGCTCGGCCTGGTCGGCGCGCTGCGATCGGGCCGCTCGGCCAACCGGGATGAGCAGCCGAGCACGCCGGCCACGGGCGAGCCGGCCGGTGGCGCGGCCGGTGCCGCTGACACCGACCCGACGGCCCTGGACCTGCCGATGGTCGCCGACCGGCCGACCTCGGACGCGGGCGAGCCCGGCTGGCCGGAGGCGGGCGGGTCGGGCTGGCCGACCGGCCGCTCCGACTGGGAGGTGTCAGCACCCATGTCCGGTGCCCCGGTGTCCGGCGCGAACCGGGTCGACCGGGACGAGGCCGACGAGTGGCCGACCGACGCGGTGACCGACCGACCGGTCGAGGGCACCGAGGACCGCCCCGCCGACGAGTGGCCGACCGGCACCGGCACCGACCGACCGGTCGACGGGGCCGAGGACCGCCCCACCGACCAGGGCCGGCCGGGTGGCGGGAACCCGGCCACCGAGGAGCGGCCCGCCGAGGCTCCGGTCGCCGGGCCACCGGCCGGCGAGGAGAGGTCCCGCGGTTGACCTCGTCCGGTGCGACCCCGGTCCGGGGCCGCCTATGCTGGCCGGTGGAGATTTCGCCTTCGCCGGCCGGCCCGCGCCGCCGTGGCGGTCCCGCCGCGATGCCCGTCGCTACCCCGTCAGGAGCCCGTCCGACATGACCCAGTCCCCCGCCGTGCGCACCCCCGGCCGGTCCGGTCCGGTCCGCATCGGCGAGCGAGCCGCCCGCACCCTCGTCGCCGAGCTCGCCCGGATCAACGACCCGAAGGCCGCCCTGCTGGTCGGCGCCGCCCCGGAGTCCGCGGTGCTGGCCGCGGCGATCGAGGCGCTGCTGCCCGGTGACACGCTCACCCTCGTGCCGGCCGGGACGGCCAGCTCGGCCGGGTTGCGGGAGCACGTGACCGCCCAGGGCCGCTGGGTCGCCGAGCGGGTCCGGGTGGTGGACACGCTCGCCGAGGCCGAGCCCGCCGCCGTGGTCGTCGCGGGCGAGGCGTTCGTCGGCACCGCCGACGAGGCCCGCACCAGCATCGAGTCGCTGACGAAGTACCTCGCCGACGGCGGGGTGCTCAGCGTGGCCACCGCACCGGGCCGTACCGCCGGAGCCGCGGCCGAACTCGACCGGCAGAGCGCGCTGTACGGCGTCGGCAACGACCTGGTGCTGCGCAACAACCCGCCGGTACGGGTGCATCGGCTGCGCTTCACCCCGGCCGACGTCGCCGCGGCGGACCGGCTGGCCCCGGCCTACCGCCCGTCGAGCGTGCCGCTGACCCGGACCATGCACATCGACTCGAACGGGGTGGCCGCGGCCGGCATCACCCTGGGACTGGCCGCGCTGGCCCGCCTCGCCCGGCCGAAGTCGAAGCTCTGGCTGCTGCCCGCGCTGGCCGCCGCACCGGTGGCGGCGTTCTTCCGGGACCCGGAGCGGGACGTGCCCGAGGACCCGTCGGCCGTGGTCGCCAGCGCCGACGGTCAGGTGCTGTCGGTGCAGCGGCTGCACGACGAGCGCTTCGGCGACGGCGAGTGGCTGCGGATCGCGGTCTTCCTGTCGGTGCTGGACGTGCACGTCAACCGGGCGCCGGTGGCCGGCAAGGTGGTCGACTACTTCGTCGCCGACGGCGGCTTCGTCAACGCGATGAAGCCGGACGCGGAGCACAACGTGGCGGCGTACACGGTGCTGGACACCACCCGCGGCACGGTCGTGGTGGCGCAGCGGACCGGCCTGATCGCCCGGCGGATCGTGCAGCGGGCGCCGGTCGGGACGCTGCTGGCCCGGGGCGAGCGCTTCGGGCTGATCCGGTTCGGCTCGCGGACCGACGTCTACCTGCCCGCCGAGGCCGCCGAGCCGCTGGTCGGCCCGGGCGACAAGGTGGTCGGCGGGTCGACGATCATCGCCCGCTGGCGCTGAGCGAACGAGGAAGGGGACGCCGCTACCAGCGGCGTCCCCTTCTGTGTGTCTGGGTCAGGCGGTGCGGCGCTGGCGCAGCCAGAGCACCGGGCCGCTGACCAGGTAGCCGACCACGACCAGGGCGAAGGTCAGCCGGACGTCGACCAGCGCGCCGATCACCGGCGCCAGCCACACCCACGGCGGCAGCTTGACCAGCCGGGCGAGCTTGGCGTACGGGAAGCTGGAGACCATCGTGAAGGCCAGCACGGCCACCCCGGCCACCAGCACCGGGCCCGGCACGGGCAGCCCGATGGCGACGGTCAGCGCGAGCACGGCGGCGGCCATCGTGGTGGGCACCCCGCAGAAGAACCGACCGTCCTTGGGCGAGACGTTGAACCGGGCCAGCCGGATCGCCGCGCACGCCGCCACCAGCGCGCACGCCACCGCCGCGGCGGGCGTGGAGACCGAGCCGGCGAGTGAGGCGTAGACCACCACCGGGGCGGCGAGGCCGAACGAGCACATGTCGGCCAGCGAGTCCATCTGCGCGCCGAACGGGCTGGCCACGCCGAGCTTGCGGGCGAGCGCGCCGTCCAGCCCGTCGAAGGCGACGCAGGCGATCAGGCAGAGCGCGGCCACCCGCACCTCGCCCTGCATGGCGAGGAAGATCGCCAGCATGCCGAGCATCAGGCTGGCCAGCGTGCACGCGTTGACCACCGCGAACTTCATCCGGCGGGCGGCCGTCCGCTCGCCGGGCAGCAGCGGGATCGACATCGAGGGCGACTCGTCCACCGGCGCGGCGGGCGCGAGGGCCGGGCTGACCGGCATGACCGCCTCGACCTCGGCGCGACGGATCCGGCTCAGGCCGTAACGGCGACCGGGTCGGTCGGCGTAACGGTGCTCCGGCAGCGCGACGTCGGTGGCGGACTGGGGGCCGCCGTCGCGGCGACCCACCCGGACCAGCAGCACCTGGCGGGCGAACGTGCTGCTGCGGCGCAACGGGCCCGCCCAGCGACGCCCTGCGGGGCGCGGACTGTCAGTCGTACGACGCCGGCGCCATGGGGCTCTCGGCACGTTTCCTCCATCACCGGATCGGCTGGCCGCCGCGAAGGCGGGAGCGTCCGGCTGTCTCGTGCCGGACCGCTTCGGCCCGGCAGCCGTTTTGCGGAGTACACCATCGCATAGGGAACGGGGATTGGCGATAGCTGCCGGCGGTACTTATATCTCCCTTAAACCGCGCGAACCGCTCTCTTATTCCCATCCCGGGCTCCATCGCCCGTTTCCTCCACCAACCCCACCCCGACTGTACCGGAGCGCGCCCACCTCAGCTCGGTGAGCGGGTGCTGTCCGCCCCGCTGTCCGGTTCCCGCCACCGAACGGTGACCGACCGGACACGGCCCGGTCCGGGCCGGTCCGGTCGGTCACCGTTCGG
>NZ_QGSW01000229.1:0-25391 GCF_003176715.1 Micromonospora sp. S4605 | reverse complement strand
TGGCCGCCCTGGCCGCCCTGGCCGCCGCGCGGGCCGCCCTGCTCGCCGCGGCCGCCGCCACGCTCCCGGCGGCCGCCCGGCTCCGCGTCGTCCTCCAGTCGCAGGGTCAGCGAGATCCGCTTGCGCGGCACGTCGACGTCGAGCACCTTGACCCGGACCACGTCACCGGACTTGACCACCTCGCGGGGGTCCTTGACGAACGTCCGGGACATCGCCGAGACGTGCACCAGGCCGTCCTGGTGCACCCCGACGTCCACGAACGCGCCGAACGCGGCCACGTTGGTGACCACGCCCTCCAGCACCATGCCGGGCGTCAGGTCGCTGATCTTCTCCACCCCCTCGACGAAGGTGGCGGTGCGGAACTCCGGCCGCGGGTCGCGGCCCGGCTTCTCCAGTTCGGCGAGGATGTCGGTGACCGTGGGCAGGCCGAACGTCTCGTCGACGAAGTCGGTGGCCCGCAGCCCGCGCAGGATGGCGCTCTTCCCGATCAGCGCCCGCAGGTCCTGCCCCGTGTGCGCCAGGATCCGGCGGACCACCGGGTACGCCTCGGGGTGCACGCTGGAGGAGTCCAGCGGGTCGTCGCCGTCGGGGATGCGCAGGAAGCCGGCGCACTGCTCGAACGCCTTCGGGCCGAGCCGCGGCACCTTCTTCAGCTCGGCCCGGGAACGGAACGGGCCGTTGGCGTCCCGGTGCAGCACGATGTTCTCCGCCAGCCCGGCGCCGATGCCCGAGACCCGGGTCAGCAGCGGCGCGGAAGCGGTGTTCACGTCCACCCCGACCGCGTTCACGCAGTCCTCCACCACCGCGTCCAGCGACCGGGAGAGCTTCACCTCCGACAGGTCGTGCTGGTACTGGCCGACCCCGATCGACCGCGGATCGATCTTGACCAGCTCGGCGAGCGGGTCCTGCAGGCGTCGGGCGATGGAGACCGCCCCGCGCAGCGAGACGTCCAGCCCGGGCAGCTCCTGCGCGGCGTACGCGGACGCCGAGTAGACCGACGCGCCGGCCTCGGAGACCACCACCTTGGTGAGGTTGAGCTGCGGGTGCCGCTTGATCAGCTCAGCGGCCAGCTTGTCGGTCTCCCGCGAGGCGGTGCCGTTGCCGATCGCGACCAGCTCCACCCGGTGCGCCGCGGCGAGCCGGGCCAGCGTCTCGATCGAGGCGTCCCACTGCCGGCACGGCTCGTGCGGGTAGATCGTGTCGGTGGCGACCACCTTGCCGGTGGCGTCCACCACGGCGACCTTCACCCCGGTACGCAGGCCCGGGTCGAGGCCCATGGCCGCCCGGGTGCCGGCCGGGGCGGCGAGCAGCAGGTCGCGCAGGTTCGTGGCGAAGACCCGGACCGCCTCCTCCTCGGCAGCCTGCCACAGCCGCATCCGCAGGTCCGCGCCGAGGTGGATGAGGATCCGGGTACGCCAGGCCCAGCGCACCGTGTCGGCCAGCCACCGGTCGGCCGGGCGCCCCTGGTCGGTGATCCCGAACCGGCCGGCGATGGCCGCCTCGTACCGGGTCGGTCCGGTGGCCACGGCGTCGGAGTCGCCCTCCGGCTCCGGATCCATCGTCAGGTCGAGCACGCCCTCCTTCTCGCCCCGGAACATCGCCAGGATCCGGTGCGACGGCAGCTTCGGGTACGGCTCGGCGAAGTCGAAGTAGTCGGCGAACTTCGCGCCAGCCTGCTCCTGCCCGTCGCGTACCCGGGAGACCAGCCGGCCCCGCGACCACATCTGCTCGCGCAGCGACCCGATCAGGTCCGCGTCCTCGGCGAACCGCTCGATCAGGATGGCCCGGGCGCCGTCCAGCGCGGCTGCCGGGTCGGCCACCCCCTTGTCGGCGTCGACGAAGCTGGCGGCCACCTCCCGGGGCTCCCGGGACGGGTCGGCCAGCAGCGTGTCGGCCAGCGGCTCCAGCCCCGCCTCGCGGGCGATCTGCGCCCGGGTCCGCCGCTTCGGCTTGTAGGGCAGGTAGATGTCCTCCAGCCGGGACTTGGAGTCGGCGGCCATGATCTGCGCTTCCAGCGCCTCGTCCAGCTTGCCCTGGCCGCGGATCGACTCCAGTACAGCGGCCCGTCGCTCGTCCAGCTCGCGCAGGTAGCGCAGCCGCTCCTCCAGGGTGCGCAGCTGGGTGTCGTCGAGCAGGCCGGTGGCCTCCTTGCGGTACCGGGCGATGAACGGCACGGTGGCGCCGCCGTCGAGCAGCTCGACGGCCGCCCGCACCTGACGCTCGGCGACGCCGAGCTCCTCGGCGATCCGCTGATGAACAGAGAGGGTCACGATCTCGATCCGCCTTCGGGTCTGGGTTCCGCAATGCATTGTGCCGGCCCCGCGCCGGAAAGGTTCCGGCGCGGTTCCCTCAGGGTCGGCTGCCGGTCGAGGTCCGTTACGGGCCCGGGTCGACATCGTTGGTCACCGGGCGGCGCTGTGTACCGGACCGGCATGCTCGCCCCTCCGTGACAGCCAGGTACCGGGAGTATCGACGTGACCCTGACCGCTGGGCCAATCACCACGCCCCGAACCGAGCGGCGACAGAACTGCTTCGACGCGCTTCGGCTGCTGGCCGCCGTATCCGTCGTCGTCGGGCACGCGAACACCCACCTCGGTGCCGGATTCCTGTGGTACCGCCACGACAACGGCCTGTGGTTCTTCGACGGAGTGATGGCCTTCTTCATTCTCAGCGGCGGCATGGTCTACGCGTCCGCCGACCGGTGCCGGCGGGACGGTCGACCCATGCGGGAGTACCTGCGTAACAGGTTTCTCCGGATCGTCCCGGCGCTGTACGCCTACTTCGTCGTCGTGGTCGCCGTGTTGCTGGTCCTGCGGGTCGTTCCGATCGGCGCAATCGGCAGCACGCCGTTCCTGGCCTGGGCGGTCAGCAACCTGGCACTGATTCCGGTATACCACCCGGCCCTCTTCGGCGGATTCGGCGTCGGGGTGCTGAACGGCAGCCTGTGGACCATCCCCGTAGAGGTCAGCTTCTACCTGGTGCTGCCGGGGCTGGTGTGGCTGGCCCATCGGATCGGCTTCCGGGCCATGGTCGCGCTGGCGTTCGCCGGCGGCGTCACCGGGACCGTGCTGCAGGCCGCCCTCGGCGGCCCGACGACCGAACTGCTCGCCGGGAAGTTGCTCGGCGTGACGTTCTGGCCCTGGCTGGCCTTCTTCGTCATCGGCATCGCGCTCGGCCGGATCTGGACGAGGCTGCCGCACCACTGGACCCTGGCCGCGGGCGGCGTCCTGCTCTACACGGCCGGCACCGTGATACGCCACCACACGGCCACGGAGTGGTCGATGGTCGTGGGCATCGCCGTCGCGGTGCCCCTGGCGTACCTGCTGTTCTGGCTCGGCCACTACGGCCCCGCCGCGCTGCGCCGGATGACCGAGCGGATGGGCGACCTGAGCTTCGGCGTCTACATCTGGCACATGCCCGTGATCAACCTGCTGATCTGGTCGGGTATCGCCGGGCACTTTCGCGACACCGTGCTGGTCACGGCGGTCATCGGGCTCACCTGCTCGCTGGCGTTCGCCTCGTGGCACCTGGTGGAGAAGCCAGCGCTGCGCCTCAAGCGGTACAGCTCCCGGGCGGGCGGGGGCACGAAGCGTGAGCAGCCGGCACCGCAGGCTGGCTAGCGTCCTTGTCGTCGACGGCGGGGCTTCGTCACCCCCGCCATTTTCGTGGCCGACCCGCTAGCGTTGCGATCATGGAAACGCCTGCGGACCCCCGCGCTCGGCGGCTCTTCGGCGGTAGCGCCCGGGCCCTCGGCGACCTGGCGACGAGTCCGTTCCGGTCGGACCGCGACCGGATCGTCGGCTCGCCGTTCTTCGCCCGCCTCGGCGGGGTCACCCAGGTGATCAGCCCGGTCGGCGCCGGCCTGCTGGTGCACAACCGGCTCACCCACAGCCTGAAGGTCGCCCAGGTGGCCCGGGCGATCGCCGAACGGCTCACCGCCGACGGCGAGTACCGCGATCTGCTGGCGAAGCTCGGTGGCTGCGATCCGGACGTGGTGGAGGCGGCCGCGCTGGCGCACGACCTCGGCCACCCGCCGTTCGGGCACCTCGGGGAGCGGGTGCTGGACCGGCTGGCCCGCCACCGGCTGGGGCTCGCCGACGGATTCGAGGGCAACGCGCAGTCGTACCGGATCGTCACCAGCACCGAGATCCGGGGCGCGGCGACCACCGGCCTGGACCTGACCGCGGCCGTCCGGGCGGCGCTGCTGAAGTACCCGTGGACCCGGCTGGACCACCCCGACCCGCACCCCCGGCTGATGGAGCCGCCGCCGCGTGGCGCCACCCCGCCGCCGGACGACCCGGCCAGCGGCTCGGCGAAGTTCGGCGCGTACCGGACCGAGGTGGACGACCTGCGCCAGGCCCGGGAGCCGTTCGTCGGCCGGATCGCGGACTGGCAGCAGACCGTCGAGGCATCCGTGATGGACACCGCCGACGACATCGCGTACGCCATCCACGACGTGGAGGACTTCTACCGGGTCGGTGTGCTCCAGCAGGGGGCGGTGGCCGCCGAGCTGATGGCCTGGCAGCGCGAGAGCGGGCACTTCCGGGCCATCACCGACGCCGCCCTGGGCAGCGCGGCCCGCCGGCCCGGCGCGGCGATCGAGCGGCTGCGCCGGCAGCTGCACCGCAAGGACGCCTGGGTCGCCGACGACGAGGCGTTCGCCGCCGCCGTCGAGCACGTCCGCGAGGAACTGGTGGAGGGGCTGCTCGCGGTGCCGTTCGACGGCTCGATCGAGGCGGAGCAGTACGTGGCCCGCTTCTCCGCCCGGTGGACCACCCGGTTCGTCGACGCGATCACCGTGGTGGAGCACCCCTCGGTGCGCTCCGGGCACGTGCTGCTGGCCCCGGCACAGTGGCACGAGGTGCAGGTGCTCAAGTTCGTCCACCACCGGTTCGTGCTGGCCCGGCCCGACCTGGCCCTGCACCAGCGCGGTCAGGCCCGGCTGCTGGGCACGCTGGTGGAGGCGCTGCTGGACTGGCTGCTCGATCCCGAGGAGGAGTCCCGGCTGCCGCGCCGGCTGCACGATCTGGTCGAGCTGGCCGAGGCGGAGCTGCATCCGCGTACCCCGGACCGGATCGGCAAGGCCCGGGGGCGGGCCATCGTCGACTTCGTCGCGCAGCTCACCGACAACCAGGCGGTCGCCATGCTGGACGCGCTCTCCGGCCGCTCCGGCGCCCTCTGGACCGACGCCTTCGTGCTCTGACCGCCGGCCGGGGGGCCGGCGCTCCGCCGTGCCCCGGCGTCCGGGCAGCGGCCGTGCGGCGCGCCCGGGGACCGCTCAGGCGACCGACTGCCACCAGCCGTCCACCGCGGGCGGGTCGTCCACCACCACCCGCTCGCCCGGCCGCGGTACGGCCAGCCGCACGTCGCGCGCCTTGGCCTCGGCCCAGAGCCGGTCCACCGGCTCGGACCAGTCGTGCAGGGCCAGGTTGAAGGTGGCCCAGTGCACCGGGATCAGCAGCCCGCCGCGCAGGTCCAGGTGGGCGCTGACCGCCTCCTCGGGGAACATGTGGATGCTCGGCCAGGCCCGGTCGTACGCGCCGATCTGCATCAGGGTCACGTCGAACGGGCCGTGCTCCGCGCCGATCTCGGCGTACCCGTCGAAGTAGCCGGAGTCACCGGTGTAGAAGACCTTCCGCCGCGCCCCGGCGATCACCCACGAGCTCCACAGCGTGCCGTCGCGGCGCAGCCCCCGCCCGGAGAAGTGCTGGGCGGCGGTGGCGGTGATCTCCAGCCCGGCCAGCCGGTGGCACTCCGACCAGTCCAGCTCGACGATCCGGTCCGCCGGTACGCCCCAGCGGTCCAGGTGCGCGCCGACCCCGAGCGGCACCAGGAACGGCGCGGACTGGCTCGCCAGCAGCGCTCGCACGGTGGCCATGTCGAGGTGGTCGTAGTGGTCGTGGGAGATCAGGATCGCGTCGACCGGCGGCAGTTCGTCGAGCCGTACCGGGGGCTCGTGCAGCCGGCGCGGGCCGACCACGGCCGACGGTGAGCAGCGCTCGCTCCACACCGGGTCGAGCAGCACCCGCCGGCCCTCGATCTCGATCAGCGCGGAGGCGTGGCCGTACCAGACGACGTTCAGCTGGCGGTCGGCGTCGGTGGCCGGCGGTTCGGCCGGGCGCAGCAGCGGCACTGCCGAGCGGGGCCGGCGCTGCTGCTTGCCGAAGACCAGTTCCCAGAGCAGGTTGCGGCCGGGGTCGGCGACCATCGTCCGGGTGCTCGCCCGGTTGTGGAAGGTGCCGTCGCGGAACTGCGGCGAGCGGGCGGCCCGCTCGGCCCGGGCCCCGGTGAGCCGGCCACCGAGCGCCGCCGGCACGTCCCGGGCGACCCAGGCCAGCCCGGCGAGCGCGGCCAGCCCGACGCCGCCGCGCAGTCGGCGCCCCCGCGCCTGGTCGAGTTCCGATCGCCCCACTGGTCGCCGCATCGCCGTCCCCTCCGCCGTCTCCCGCCCTACACGGTAGCCACCGTGGCACCGCCGTGGCCGGGCGAATCGGGCGGCCACGGCGGTCACGGCGGTCACGGCGGCACGCGGGCGGCTCAGCCGCCGTTGCTCGGCCGCTGGGCGGCCAGCCGGTGGGTCACCCCGGCGCCGGTGAGGTTGGCCGTCACGTCCAGCATCCGCCGGCCCAGCCGGGCCCGGGCCGTCACTGCGGGGTGGGTGGCGCCGTAGTTGTCCGGGTCGGCCTGCCCGTCGGCGAAGAGCACGTACGTCACCAGCGGCGCCCCGGCGGCGTCGAAGATCACACCGGCCTCGTGCCGGGCGTCGGCGAACCAGCCGGCCTTGGTGGCGATCCGGGCCCGCTCAGCCGACGAGGTGGTGCGCCGGATCCCCTCGTTGAACGCGATGGGGGAGCGCAGCAGCTTGAGCAGGAACGCGGTGGAGGCCGGCGTGAGCAGGGTGCCGGCGACCAGCGCCCGCAGCAGGTCGTGCGTCTCCCGGGGCGTGCTGGTGCCGAGGAAGAACCGGTTCGGGTTGGCCACCGGCTGCACCTGCGTCTTCGGGAAGCCCTTGGCCACCAGGATGCTGTTCAGCTCGGCAGCCGGGCAGACCAGGCCGCAGAGGCGTACCGCGGTGTCGTCCGAGACGGTCAGCAGGGCGGCCAGCGCGTGGCCGAGGGTGACCGAGCTGGGGTAGGCGTTGTCCAGGCTGAAGATGCCGTCCCCGCCCGGCACCACGATCGCGGCGGTCACGTCGACCCGCTGGTCCAGCGTGAGCAGCCCCCGGTCAACCTTGTCGAGCACCGCCACCGCGACCGCGATCTTGTTCACGCTGTAGGCCTCGAGCACCTGGTCGGGCGAGTCGGCCACGACCTCCAGCGGCCCGTCGGCGGTGGCCAGGCTGAGGTAGGCCTGCCAGTTCCCGCCGGCCGTCGTCGTCTCCCGCAGGTAGGCCGCCTCGATCAGCGGCGCGACCAGTTCCGGTCGGGCGTTGACCCGGGCGGAGCGGCCGGCGACGGCCGACGATCCCGGGTCAGCGGCGGCGGGCACGGCGCCACCCAGCACCGTGCCGGCGGTGGCCACCGTGCCGATGCCCAGTGCGGTCCTGCGGTTCACTCTGATGGCCAATCGTCTCTCCCGTCCGGCGCGGATCGTGTCCTCCGGCCACCATAGGGGAAGAGATCGAAGCGGGTGATCCCGTGCTCACCACGGCCGCCGCCGCAGCGCCGATCCGACCGCGCCGGGCAGGCCGCCGACGGCGCGGGCCAGCTGCCCGAGGTCGGGCAGCCAGCCGCCGCGGACCACCTCGCTGGACGGGTCCGGAGCGAACACCACCCCGTCGCGCGGCGGGGTCCGCCGGTCGGTCAGCGCGAGCAGCCGCATCAGCGGCCCGACCAGGACGTCGTAGACGCCGGGCAGCGCGGTGAAGCCGACCCGCATCACCACGTTGGCCCGGCCCACGGAGACCTCCCGGCGGGGCCGGTCGGCGCAGTCCAGGATGGCCCGGGCGACCCGCTCCGGGGTGGTGACCGGCAGGGGTGGGCGGCCGAGCCGACCCAGGTGGTTCGCGGCCCGCTGGTAGACCGGGGTGTCCACACTGCCCGGACTGACCACGCAGACCTCGACGCCGGGGGTGTCCCGGGCCTCCTGCTGCAACACCCGGGCCAGCCCCTGCAACCCCCACTTGCTCGCCACGTAGCCGCTCAGGTAGGGGGCGGTGATGTGCCCCAGCACCGAGCCGACGAGGATCAGCGTGCCGCCACCGGCGGCCTGGAACCGGCGCAGCGCCACCCGGGCCACCGCCGCGGCGGCCAGCAGGTCGGTGCGTACCACCTGCTCGAAGACCCGCGCCGGGGTCTCCTCGAACCGGCCGTACGCCATCACCGCCGCGGTGTGCAGCCAGACGTCGACGCGGCCGAACCGGTCCACCGCCGCGTCCGCGAGCGCGTCGACCGCGCCGTCGGCCGTGATGTCGGTCGGTACGTCCAGCGCCTGGGCGCCGGCGGCGGCGCACTCGTCGCGTACCTCGGCGAGGGTGGCGGGGGAGCGGGCGGCGAGCACCAGCCGGTCCCCGCGCTCGGCGAAGGCCCGGGCCGCCGCCCGGCCGATCCCGCTGGTGGCGCCGGTGACCACCACGACCCGGCTCACGGTTCGAGCACGACCTTGACGCAGCCGTCCTCCTTCTTCTGGAACATCTCGTACGCCTGCGGCGCCCGCGCCAGCGGCATCCGGTGGGTACGCAGGTCAGCCACGCCCAGCGGATCGGCGTCGTCGGCGAGCAGCGGCATGATCTCGTCGACCCAGCGGCGCACGTGGCACTGCCCCATCCGCAGCTGCACGCCCCGGTCGAACATCTCCATCAGCGGCAGCGGGTCGACCTCGCCGCCGTACACCCCGGAGACGGAGACGGTGCCACCGCGGCGGACCGCCTTGAGTGCGGCCTTGAGCACGACGAGCCGGTCCACGCCGACCTTGTCGGTCATCGTCCGGGCGAGCGCGTCCGGCAGCAGCCCGGCGGCGGTCTGGGCGAGCTTGCCCAGCGGCGCGCCGTGCGCCTCCATGCCGACCGCGTCGATCACCGCGTCCGGGCCGCGCCCGTCGACCAGGTCGATCAGCGTGCTCGGCACGTCGTCCAACTCGCTGACGTCGAGCACCTCGATGCCGTGCCGGCGGGCCATCGCCAGCCGCTCCGGCACCAGGTCGAGCCCGATCACCCGGCCCGCGCCGAGGTGCCGCCCGATCCGGGCGCAGAACTGGCCCACCGGGCCCAGCCCGAAGACGGCCAGGGTGCCGCCCGGCGGGGTGTCGGCGTATTTCACCGCCTGCCAGGCGGTGGGGAGGATGTCGGAGAGGTACAGCCAGCGCTCGTCGGGGCCGGTCGCCGGCACCTTGATCGGGCCGAACCCGGCGTGCGGCACCCGCAGGTACTCGGCCTGCCCGCCGGGCACCGACCCGTAGAGCGAGGTGTAGCCGAACAGCGCGGCGCCCTTGCCCTGCGCGGTGACCTGGGTGGTCTCGCACTGCGCGTACAGCTGGCGGTCGCACATCCAGCAGGAGCCGCAGGCGATGTTGAACGGCACCACCACCCGGTCGCCGGACTTGAGCCGGGTCACCCCGGACCCGACCTCCTCGACGATGCCCATCGGCTCGTGGCCGAGCACGTCGCCGGGCTTCAGGTAGGGCCCGAGCACCTCGTACAGGTGCAGGTCGGAGCCGCAGATCGCGGTGGAGGTGACCCGGATGACCGCGTCGGTCGGCTCCTCGATGCGCGGGTCGGGCACCTCCTCCACCCGTACGTCCCGCTTGCCCTGCCAGGTCAGTGCCTTCATGCCCGATTCCCTTCGCGCGCGCGTCCCCCGGGTGCTACCCCGGCAGGCGGGGTTGAACCGGCCGGCGGGCGGGCGGTCCCCGGCCGAGCCGTGGCTCGGCCGGGAGAGCGGGGAAAAGGGGGACGGGCCGCCGCGCTCCCGATCGGGGAGTGCGGCGGCCCGTCCGACGAGCCGCCAGGTTCAGGAGCCGGGGGTGTCGCCCCGCTTGGCGGTGGCCTTCAGGTAGTCCCGGTTCAGCCGGCCGATGGTGTTCAGCGGGATGCCCTTCGGGCAGACCACCGTGCACTCGCCGGCGTTGGTGCAGCCGCCGAAGCCGGCCTCGTCGTGCGCGTCGACCATGCCGATCACCCGGGTGTACCGCTCGGGCTGGCCCTGCGGCAGCAGCGAGAGCTGGGTGACCTTCGCCGCGGTGAAGAGCATGCCCGAGCCGTTCGGGCAGGCCGCCACGCAGGCGCCGCAGCCGATGCAGGCCGCCGACTCGAAGGCGGCGTCCGCGTTGGCCTTGGCCACCGGCACCGAGTGCGCCTCGGGGGCGCTGCCGGTCGGCGCGGTGATGTAGCCGCCGGCCGCGATGATCTTGTCGAACGCGCCGCGGTTGACCACCAGGTCCTTGATCACCGGGAAGGCCCGGGCCCGCCACGGCTCGATGTCGATCGTGTCGCCGTCGGAGAACTGCCGCATGTGCAGCTGGCAGGCGGTGGTGCCGCGCTGCGGCCCGTGCGCGTTGCCGTTGATCATCAGGCCGCACATGCCGCAGATGCCCTCGCGGCAGTCGTGGTCGAACGCCACCGGCTCCTCGCCGTTGAGGATCAACCGCTCGTTGAGCACGTCGAGCATCTCCAGGAACGACATGTCCGGGGAGACGTCGTCGACCTGGTAGGTCACCATCCGACCCTTGTCCTCGGGGCCGGACTGGCGCCAGATGCGCAGGGTCAGGTTCACTTGTAGCTCCGCTGCGTGGGGTGGACGTATTCGAACTTCAGGTCTTCCTTGTGCAGCACCGAGGGCTCGCCGGTGGCGGTGAACTCCCAGGCCGCGACGTAGGCGAACCGCTCGTCGTCGCGCTGCGCCTCACCGTCCGGCGTCTGGTGCTCGGCCCGGAAGTGGCCGCCGCAGGACTCCTCGCGGTGCAGGGCGTCGATGCACATCAGCTCGGCCAGCTCGAAGAAGTCGGCCACCCGGCCGGCCTTCTCCAGCGACTGGTTGAGCCCGTCGCCGTCGCCGAGCACCCGGACCCGCTGCCAGAACTGCTCGCGCAGGGCCCGGATCTCGTCGATCGCCTTGCGCAGCCCGGCCTCACTGCGCTCCATGCCGCAGTGCTCCCACATGATCTGGCCCAGTTCGCGGTGGAACGAGTCGACGGTCCGGTCGCCGTTGACCGCCAGCAGCCGCTGGATCCGGTCCTCGACGTCGCGCCGCGCCTCCACCGCCGCCGGGTGGCTGCCGTCGACCTTCTCGAACGGGCCGGCGGCCAGGTAGTTGGCGATGGTGTTCGGCAGCACGAAGTAGCCGTCGGCCAGGCCCTGCATCAGCGCCGAGGCGCCGAGCCGGTTGGCGCCGTGGTCGGAGAAGTTTGCCTCACCGATCACGAACAGGCCGGGGATGGTGGACTGCAGGTCGTAGTCGACCCAGAGGCCGCCCATCGTGTAGTGCACGGCGGGGTAGATCCGCATCGGCACCTCGTACGGGTCCTCGCCGGTGATCCGCTCGTACATCTCGAAGAGGTTGCCGTACTTGGCCTCGATGGCCTTGCGGCCGAGCCGCTGGATCGCGTCGGCGAAGTCGAGGTAGACGCCGAGCCCGGTCGGGCCGACGCCGCGCCCCTCGTCGCAGACGTTCTTCGCCGCCCGGGAGGCGATGTCCCGGGGCACCAGGTTGCCGAAGGAGGGGTAGATCCGCTCCAGGTAGTAGTCCCGCTCGTCCTCGGGGATGTCCTTCGGGCCGCGGGTGTCGCCCTTGGCCTTCGGCACCCACACCCGGCCGTCGTTGCGCAGCGACTCGCTCATCAGGGTCAGCTTCGACTGGTGGTCGCCGGAGACCGGGATGCAGGTCGGGTGGATCTGGGTGTAGCAGGGGTTGGCGAAGTACGCGCCCTTGCGGTGCGCCCGCCAGGTGGCGGTGACGTTGCAGCCCTTGGCGTTGGTGGAGAGGTAGAAGACGTTGCCGTAGCCGCCGGAGGCGAGCACGACGGCGTCCGCGAACTCGGTGGTGATCTCGCCGGTGACCAGGTCCCGGACCACGATGCCCCGGGCCTTGCCGTCGACGACGATCAGCTCAAGCATCTCGTGCCGGGCGTTCATCTCCACGTTGCCCAGGCCGATCTGCCGCTCCAGCGCCTGATACGCGCCGAGCAGCAGCTGCTGGCCCGTCTGGCCCCGGGCGTAGAAGGTGCGCTGCACCTGGGCGCCGCCGAACGAGCGGGTGTCCAGCAGGCCGCCGTACTCGCGGGCGAACGGGACGCCCTGCGCCACGCACTGGTCGATGATGTTGACCGAGACCTCGGCCAGCCGGTGCACGTTCGACTCGCGGGAGCGGAAGTCGCCGCCCTTGACCGTGTCGTAGAAGAGCCGGTGCACCGAGTCGCCGTCGTTGCGGTAGTTCTTGGCGGCGTTGATGCCGCCCTGGGCGGCGATCGAGTGCGCCCGGCGCGGGCTGTCCTGGTAGCAGTAGGACTTGACCCGGTAGCCCTGCTCGGCGAGCGTGGCGGCGGCCGAGCCGCCGGCCAGGCCGGTGCCGACCACGATCACCGTCATCTTCCGCCGGTTGGCCGGGTTGACCAGCTTGGCGTCGAAGCGGCGGCGTTCCCAGCGGGTCTCGATCGGGCCGTCGGGAGCCTTGGTGTCGGCGATCGGGTCGCCCTCGGTGTAGAGATCCATGTCAGGACACCAATCCGGTGAGTACGGCGAACGGGACCACCAGGAAGCCGGCGCAGAGCGCGACGGCGAAGACCAGCGCCGCGGTGCGCGCCCGGCGCTCGCCCTTCGGGGTCTGCTGGCCGAGGCTGCGGAACGCGCTGAACGCCCCGTGCCGCAGGTGGAAGCCGAGCGCGACGATCGCCAGGGTGTAGAAGAGCGTGACGTACCAGCGCTCCGGCGCGAAGTCGGCGACGACGTTGGCGTACGGCTTGCTCGGGTCGCCGACCGGGTTGAGGTGGCCGGTGGTCAGGTCCAGCAGGTGGTAGATCACGAAGAGCAGGATGATCACCCCGCCCCAGCGCATCGTGCGGGCCGCGTAGCTGCCCTGCACCTTCGGGCGGTGCGCGTACCGGACCGGACGGGCGGCGCGGGAGCGCCGGGCCAGCATGGTGGCGGCGGCGATGTGCGCCACGACGGCGATGGTCAGCGCGCCGCGCTGGATCCAGAGGAACCAGACGCCCGGCAGCAGCGGCTTGCCGATGTCGCGCAGCCAGTGCGCGTAGTGGTCGAACGAGGTCTCCCCCGTGAACACCTTCAGGTTGCCGAGCATGTGCAGGATCAGGAACAGCACCAGGATGATGCCCGTCACCGCCATGACGGCCTTGAGGCCGACATTGGAGCGGATGGGCGACCGTGTTCTCGTGACTACCACCCGACCGACGCTAGGAGCAGTTTGATCAGTCGTCCAATGCATCGACCTCGTAGTCTTGATAGCCATAAGCTATGTAGATGCAGCTCCATCAGCTCCGGTACTTCGTGGCGGTCGCAGAAGTACGACATTTCACCCAAGCCGCCGACATCGTCGGGATAACCCAGCCTTCGTTGAGTAAGCAAATTCACGCCCTGGAGACCGACCTCGGGGCCCCGCTCTTCGAGCGGGTAAGGGGCAACATCAGCCTCACCGCGGCCGGCGAGGTACTGCTGCCGTTGGCCAAGCGGATCCTCGCCGACGTCGACACCGCCACCCGCGAGGTGCAGGAGCTGGTCGGGCTGCGGCGGGGCCGGGTCCGGCTCGGCGCCACCCCGAGCCTGGCCACCTCGCTCGCCCCGCCGGTGCTGCGCCGGTTCCGTGACGCGCACCCCACCATCGACCTGCGGGTCGAGGAGGGCGGCTCGCAGGACCTGGTCCGCGACCTGCTCCGCGGCGACCTCGACCTGGCCCTGATCATCATGCCCGCGCAGGGCATCGACCCGGGCCTGCGGGCCGACCCGATCCTGCGGGAGAGCCTGGTGGTGGCGTCGGTGGAGGAGCTGCCCGCCGCGAAGCCGACCGGTCGGCTGCTCATCACCGACCTGCGCGACCAGCCGATGGTGATGTTCCGCGAGGGCTACGACCTGCGCGACGCCACCCTCCAGGCGTGCCGGTCGGCCGGCTTCGAGCCGACCGTCGCGGTCGACGGCGGCGAGATGGACGCGGTGCTCAGCTTCGTCGAAGCCGGGCTGGGCGTCGCGCTGGTGCCGGGCATCGCCCGCCGCCCGGGCGTCCGGTTCACCCGGCTGGCGCCGCCCGGGGTGACCCGGACCATCGCGGTGGCTCGCCGCCGGGACGTGGTGCCCACCCACGCCGGGCGGGAGCTGCGCCGGATCCTGCTCGACTACGTCCGCGACGCGACCGCCGAGGGCCAGCTCCCGGCCGGCGTCGAGCCCCTGGCGTAGCCGGTCGGCGGGGTCAGCGGCCCTCGGCCTCGTCCATCGCCCGGTAGATGCGCTGCTCGGAGACCGGGTACGGGGTGCCCAGCGCCTGGGCGAAGACGTTCACCCGCAGCTCCTCGATCATCCAGCGGATCTGCCGGACCGCCGCCGAGGTCCGCCTCGTCGGCGGCAGGGCGGCGAGCAGGTCCTGGTACTCCTTCCACACCACCGCGATCCGGTCCTGCTGCTGCTTGTCCCGCTGCGGGTTGCCCGGCAGCCGGTCCAGCCGCCGCTCGATCGCGGTCAGGTAGCGCAGCAGGTCGGGCAGCCGGGCGTACCCGGTCTCGGTGACGAAGCCGGCGTGCACCAGGCCGGTGAGCTGGGCCCGGATGTCGGCCAGCGCGGCCACCACTGCCAGGTTCTGGGTCCGGCCGAGCCGCTGCTCCACCGCGTACGCGGCGGCGAGCACCCGGCGTACCCGGTCCATCACCTCGACGACGGTGTCCACCAGGTCGGCGCGCACCTTCTCGCGCAGCGCGGCGAACCCGTCGGCGTCCCAGGCCGGCCCACCGGCGTCGCCGACCAGCTTGTCGATCGCCGCCCCGGCGGCGTCCTCGATGAGCGCCTGCACCCCGCCGTGCGGGTTGCGGCTCAGCGCCAGCTTCGCCTCGTTCGACAGCCGCCCCTGGAGGAACTTCGCCGGCGAGGGCACGGTCAGCCGCAGCAGTCGCCGGGTGCCGGCCCAGTGCGCGGCCTCCTGTTCGGCCGGCGAGTCGAACACCTTCACCCCGACCGTGGCGCCCTCGTCCACCAGCGCCGGGTACGCGGTCACCGCGTAGCCGGCACGGACCTGCTCGATGGTGCGAGGAAGGTCGTCGATGCTCCACTCACGGAGGCCCGTCCGGGCGACGTCCGGCGCGGCGGCCGCCACCACCTGGCGTACCTCCGCCTTGAGCTGGCGTTGCAGGGCCGGCAGGTCCTTGCCCTCGGCGACCGGCTGGTTCTCCTCGTCGAGTACCCGGAAGCTGACCCGCAGGTGCGGCGGCAGCTTTTCCAGGTCCCACGCGTCCCGGGGCACGGTCACCCCGGTCATCCGGCGCAGCTGCCGGGTCAGCGCGTCGAGCAGCGGTTCCTCGCCGGCCGGCATGGCCGCCAGCGCCGCCCGGGCGTAGTCGGGCACCGGGACGAAGTTGCGGCGCACCGCCTTGGGCAGCGACCGGATCAGCGCGACCACCAGCTCCTCGCGGAGCCCCGGCACCTGCCAGTCGAAGCTCTCCGCCGGCACCTGGTTGAGCAGCGGCAGCGGGATGTCCACGGTCACCCCGTCGGTCGGGGTGCCCGGCTCGAACCGGTAGGTCAGCGGCAGGCTCACCCCGTCGGCGGACCACTCGTCGGGGTAGTCGGCCTCGTCCACCCCGCCCCGGCCGGCGTTGACCAGCAGCTCGCGGGTGAAGGTGAGCAGCTCCGGCCGGTCCCGCCGGGTCTTCTTCCACCACGCGTCGAAGTGCCGGCCGGAGACCACGTCGGCCGGGATCCGCTCGTCGTAGAACTGGAAGATCGTCTCGTCGTCGACCAGGATGTCCCGCCGCCGGGCCCGGTGCTCCAGCTCCTCGATCTCGGTCAGCAGCCGCTGGTTGTCCCGCCAGAACTGGTGGTGGGTGGACCAGTCGCCCTCGACCAGCGCGTGCCGGATGAACAGCTCGCGGCTCAGCGCCGGGTCGATCCGGCCGAAGTTGACCTTGCGGGCGGTGACCAGCGGAACGCCGTAGAGGGTGACCTTCTCGTACGCCATCACCGCCGCCTGCTTCTTCTCCCAGTGCGGCTCGCTGTAGCTGCGCTTCACCAGGTGCTGGGCGAGCGGCTCGACCCACTCCGGCTCGATCCGGCCGGCGACCCGACCCCAGAGCCGGGAGGTCTCCACCAGCTCGGCGGCCATCACCCAGCGCGGCGGCTTGCGGAACAGCGCCGAGCCGGGGAAGAGCGCGAACTTCGCCCCCCGGGCGCCCAGGTACTCGTTCTTCTGCGCGTCCTTCAGCCCGACGTGGGAGAGCAGGCCGGCCAGCAGCGACTGGTGCACCTTCGGGGTGTCGATCTCCTCCGGCAGGTCCGCGCCGGCGGCGCTGCGCCGGCCACCGTCGGCCGCGGCCTCCGGTGCGCCGCGCCGGCCGCGTCCCCGCCCGTCCCCCTCGGGGGTACGCAGCACCTGGCGCAGCTGGCTGACGATGTCCTGCCACTCGCGCACCCGCAGGTAGTTGAGGAACTCGGCCTTGCACATCCGCCGGAACGCGCTGGAGGAGAGCGCCCGCTGCTGCTCCCGCAGGTGCCGCCAGAGGTTGAGCAGCGTGACGAAGTCCGACTCGCGGTCGGTGAACCGGGCGTGCGCCTGGTCGGCCTGGGCCTGCTTGTCGGCCGGCCGTTCCCGCGGGTCCTGGATCGACAGCGCGGCGGCGATCACGACCACCTCGGTGGCGCAGCCGTTGCGCTCGCCCTCGACCACCATCCGGGCCAGCCGCGGGTCGACCGGGAGCTGCGCCAGCCGCCGGCCCAGCGGGGTGAGCCGCTTCGCCGGGTCGGTCTCGGTGACGTCCAGCCCGCCCAGCTCGTGCAGCAGGTTGACGCCGTCGGTGATGTTGCGCCGGTCCGGCGGGTCGATGAACGGGAAGGCGGCGATGTCGCCGAGCCCGATCGCGGTCATCTGGAGGATGACCGAGGCCAGGTTGGTGCGCAGGATCTCCGGGTCGGTGAACTCCGGGCGGGAGAGGAAGTCCTGCTCGTCGTAGAGCCGGATGCAGATGCCGTCCGAGGTGCGGCCGCAGCGCCCCTTGCGCTGGTTGGCCGACGCCTGGGAGATCGGCTCGATCGGCAGCCGCTGCACCTTGAGCCGGTTGCTGTAGCGGGAGATCCGGGCGGTGCCCGGGTCCACCACGTACTTGATGCCGGGGACGGTCAGCGAGGTCTCCGCCACGTTGGTGGCCAGCACCACCCGGCGGCCGGAGTGCGGGGCGAAGACCCGGTGCTGCTCGGCGGTGGAGAGCCGGGCGTACAGCGGCAGGATCTCGGTGCCGAGCAGCGCGCGCTTGGACTGCACCAGCTTGCCCAGCGCCTCGGCGGTGTCCCGGATCTCCCGCTCGCCGCTGAGGAAGACCAGGATGTCGCCGGGCCCCTCGGCGGCCAGTTCCTCGACCGCGTCGCCGATCGCCTGGATCTGGTCCCGGACGTTCTCCTCGTCGTCGGCGTCCTCCTCGTCGGCCTCGCTGACCTCGATCAGTGGCCGGTACCGCACCTCCACCGGGTACGTCCGCCCGGACACCTCGACGATCGGCGCGGGCTTCCCGTCGGGCGCGTCCTCGGTCGGGGGTCCGGCGAAGTGCCTGGCGAACCGGTCGGTCTCGATGGTCGCCGAGGTGATGATCACCTTCAGGTCGGGGCGGCGGGGCAGGAGCTGCTTGAGGTAGCCGAGGATGAAGTCGATGTTGAGGCTGCGCTCGTGCGCCTCGTCGATGATCAACGTGTCGTACTGGCGCAGCATCCGGTCGGTCTGCAGCTCCGCCAGCAGGATGCCGTCGGTCATCAGCTTGACCAGGCTGCGGTCGCTGACCTGGTCGGTGAAGCGCACCTTGTAGCCGACCACGTCGCCCAGCTCCGTGCCGAGCTCTTCGGCGATCCGGTCGGCCACCGTCCGGGCGGCCAGCCGGCGCGGCTGGGTGTGCCCGATCAGCCCGTGCACGCCGCGCCCCAGCTCCAGGCAGATCTTCGGCAGCTGGGTGGTCTTGCCGGAGCCGGTCTCGCCGGCCACGATCACCACCTGGTGGTCGCGGATCGCGGCCGCGATGTCGTCGGAGCGCTCGCTGACCGGCAACCCGGCCGGGTAGGTGATCACGGGCACCGCAGCCCGACGGGACTCCAGCCGCAGCTCCGCCGCCGTCACGTCGGCGGCGATCTCGGCGAGCGCCGACTCCCGACGCTGCGGGTCCCGCAGCTTCCGCACCCCGTCCAGCCGCCGCTGGAGGCGGCGCTGGTCGCGGAACATCAGCGGGTTCAGGCGGCGGTGCAGGTCGCGGACGTCGGTCGCGGCGGGTGCGGCTGGATTCTGCATGTCGTGGCCAAGGATAGGCAGCCGGGCCGGGCGCCGCCCCTGGGTTACCGGCCGCACCGGCCGCTGCGCGGGACGCCGCCGGGGCCCGGGCACCCGTGCCGCGTGGCCGTGCCGCCGTGCCGCCGTGCCGGCGTGCCGCCGTGCCCGGCGCACGTGCCGCCGGGCGGTGCTGCCGCCCGTGCCGCCGTGTCCGGCGTCCGTGCGGGCGGTGCCGCTGAGCGGTGCCGCCGTGTCCGGCGCCCGAGCCGCCAGCCTCGCCGGCTGGTCGCCCGGTCTAGAGTTGACCGCCGATCGAAGCGGGGGGAGCGGGATGACGATGCGCGAGACCGACCGGGCGCTGGTGCAGGCCGCCACGGCGGTCGCCAAGTTGCGCTGTCGCAGCGAGAACCACACGGTGGCCGCGGCCGTCCGCAGCGCCGACGGCCGGGTCTTCAGCGGGGTGAACGTCTACCACTTCACCGGCGGCCCGTGCGCCGAGGTGGTGGCGATCGGCGCGGCCGCCACCCAGGGCGTGACCGAGCTGGAGACCATCGTCGCGGTGGGCGACCGGGGGCGCGGGGTGATCCCGCCGTGCGGGCGCTGCCGGCAGGTGCTGCGGGACTACTTCCCCGACCTGCGGGTGATCGTCGGCCCGCCGGACGCGCTGCGCGTGGTGCCGGTCGGCGAACTGCTGCCCGAGACGTACGTCTGGGCCGACCACCAGCTCGACGCGCCGGTCGACCCGGCGCCCGCGCCGCGCACCGGAGACTGACCGCCCGGCGTCCACCGCCCGGCGTTTGTCGGCGGTCGTTCGGCTCCGGCTCCGGTGTCCGGCGCCGGTCAGTCGCCGGCGGCGGCCTCCAGCATCGACCGCGGCAGCGGCACGCTCTCGAAGCGTAGGTTGCCCTCCGGCACCAGCCAGCTCATCACCTCGACGGCCAGCCGGCCGGCCCGCACCGCCGGGTCGTTGTGATACAGCTCGCGGGCCTCGTCCGGGCTGACCGACAGGACGACGAAACCGCGCAGCCGCTCGTCGTCGGCGTCCACGAACGGGCCGGCGGCCAGGACGAGCCCCTGCTCCACCAGCCCCGCCTGGTGCGCCAGGTGCGCGTCCTGCAACCGGTCGAGCGCGTCGAGCGGCAGGTCCGGGGCGTCCGGCGGGCGGACCAGGAGCACGACCGTGTGCTGGTCGAATCGCATGCCCACACCCTAGGGCGGAGCGGGCCCGCCGCGCCCCGAACCGGCGCTGTCCGCCCTGCTCGGGAGGGCGGCGGATCGACGCCGGCGAGTTAGGCCAGGCTAAGTCGGTCGGCTAAGGTAAGGCGTACCTAAGCGCGAACGTGCAGGAGATCAGTGACCACCCTCGCCACCCGACCGGCGCCCGCCGGCGGCCGGACCGGCGGCCGTGGCGGCCGCCGGGTGGCGGTCACCCTGGCCGCCGCGCTCGCCCTGCTCCTCGCCGTACTGGCCAGCTTCGCGTTGGGCAGCCGGCCGCTCCCCGTCGACCAGGTCTGGCACGCGCTGACCGCCCCGGACGGCGGCGAGGCCAGCACCATCGTCCGGGAACTGCGCATGCCGCGTACCGCCCTGGGGCTCGCCGTCGGGCTCGCGCTGGCGGTCGCCGGGGTGCTGTTCCAGGCGCTCACCCGCAACCCCCTCGCCGAGCCCCGGATCCTCGGCATCAGCGCCGGCGCGTCGACCGGCGTGGTGCTGGCCATCTCGGTCTTCGGCGTCGGCACCCTCGCCGGCTACGTCTGGTTCGGCATCGGCGGCGCGCTGCTGGCCGGGCTGCTGGTCTTCGCCGTCGCCAGCCGCGCCCGCGAGGGCGCCAGCCCGGTCACCCTCGCGCTGGTCGGCGCGGCCCTCGACGCCAGTCTCGCCTCCGTGGTGTACGCGCTGCTCAGCATCGACGCCCGCACCTTCGAGGAGTACCGGTTCTGGGTGGTCGGCGGGCTGACCGGCCGGGACCTCACGGTGGCCGCCCAGGTGCTGCCGTTCGTGCTCGCCGGGCTCGCGCTGGCCGCCCTGGTCGCCCGCGGCCTGGACGCGCTCGCCCTCGGCGACGACGTCGCCCGCGGCCTGGGGCACCGGATCGGGCTGGTCCGCCTCGGCGGTGGCGCGGCGGCCGTGCTGCTCACCGGGGCGGCGGTCGCCGCCGCCGGGCCGATCGCGTTCGTCGGGCTCGCCGTGCCGCACCTGGCCCGGGCCCTGGTCGGCGCCGACCACCGGTGGACCCTCGCCGTCTCCGCGCTGCTCGGTCCGGCGCTGCTGCTCGGCGCCGACGTGATCGGCCGGCTCGTCGCCCCGCCCGGGGAGGTGCCGGCCGGCATCGTCACCGCGCTGATCGGCGCCCCACTGCTGGCCTTCCTGGTCCGCCGCGCCAAGGTGGTGACCGCGTGAGCGCCCCCGCCCGTCCCGTCGCGCCCGTCCCGGCCGCCGAGCCGAAGACCGCCGGCCCCGGGGTCGCCGGCCTGCCCGGCCGCTCGCTGCTGCGGGTCGGCCCGGTCAGTCTGCAGGTGCGCCGCCGCTCGGTGCTGGTCGCCGCCACGCTGGTCGTGCTGCTGCTGGCCGCCGGGGTGCTCAGCCTCTCCCTCGGCACCCCGTACGTCGCGCCGGCCGACGTGCTGCGCGCCCTCTCCGGCGCCGGCACCCCGTACGACCTGGTGGTCTTCGACCTGCGGCTGCCCCGGCTGGTGCTGGCCGCGGTGGCCGGCGCGGCGTTCGGGGTGGCCGGCACCCTGATCCAGAGCGTGGCCCGCAACCCGCTGGCCAGCCCGGACGTCATCGGCATCACGCAGGGCGCCGGTCTGGCCGCCACCGTGGCGCTGACCACCGGCGCGGCCGCGGTGGTGGTGGCGCCCGCCGCGCTGGCCGGCGGGCTGGCCGCCGCGCTGCTGCTGCTCGTCCTCGGCGCCCGGCACGGGCTGGCCGCGCAGCGGTTCGTGCTCGCCGGCGTGGCGGTCGCCTTCGCGCTGCGGGCGCTCACCGAGGTGGTCATGCTCACCGCCGATCCGATCGACGGGCTGCGGGCGCAGATCTGGCTGATCGGCACGCTCGCCGGCAAGGGCTGGACCGAGACCGCCTGGATCGCGCTCACCCTGCTGGCGCTGCTGCCGGTGCTGCTCTGGGCCGGTTGGGCGCTGAACAGTTCGGCGCTGGACGACGACACCGCCCGGGGGATCGGGCTGCGTCCGGTGGCCCGCCGGATCGGGCTCGCGGTGACCGGGGTGCTCGCCGCCGCGTCGGTCACCGCCCAGGTCGGCGCGGTCGACTTCGTCGCCCTGGTCGCCCCGCAGCTGGCCCGGCGGCTGGTCCGCGCGGAGCGCCCGCCGCTGGTCTGCGCCGCGCTGCTCGGCGCGCTGCTGCTGGTGCTGGCCGACCTGGCCGGCCGGCGGCTGTTCGCCCCCACCCAGCTGCCCGCCGGGGTGCTCACCGCCGCCATCGGCGGCCCCTACCTGATGTTCCTGCTGCTCCGCGGCCGCCGGCGGTCGTCGTGACGCCCGCCGAGCCCGGCCGTCGTGGCCAGGCCCCCGACCGCCGACCCCTCGAAGGAGGCGCGATGCTCTCCACCCGCGACCTGGTCGCCGGCTACGACGAGCGGACCGTGCTGGACGGGCTGGACCTGGAACTGCCCGCCGACGCGTTCACGGTCATCGTGGGCCCGAACGCCTGCGGCAAGTCCACCCTGCTGCGCACCCTCGCCCGGCTGCTCACCCCCCGCCTCGGCACGGTGCTGCTCGACGGCACGGCCATCCGGGAGCTGCCGACCCGGGAGGTCGCCCGCCGGCTCGCCGTGCTGCCGCAGAGCCCGCTGGTGCCCGAGGGCGTCACCGTCGCCGACCTGGTCGGTCGGGGCCGGCAGCCGTACCAGCGCTGGTGGCGGCAGTGGTCGGAGCAGGACAGCGCGGCGGTCGACCGGGCGATGGCGCTCGCTGACGTGGCCGGCCTGGCCGACCGGCCGGTGGACACCCTCTCCGGCGGCCAGCGGCAGCGGGTGTGGATCGCGATGACCCTCGCCCAGGACACCGAGGCGCTGCTGCTCGACGAGCCGACCACCTTCCTCGACCTCGCTCACCAGGTCGAGGTGCTGGACCTGCTGCACCGGCTGCGCGCCGAGCGCGGCCGCACCGTGGTGGCCGTGCTGCACGACCTCAACCAGGCCGCCCGGTACGCCGATCACCTGATCGCGATGCGGGCCGGTGCCGTGGTGGCCGCCGGGCCGCCCCGCGAGATCCTCACCGCCGACCTGGTCCGGGACGTCTTCGGCCTCGACTGCGTGGTCGTGCCCTGCCCGGTCACCGGGGCGCCGCTGGTGGTGCCCGCGCTCACCAGCCCGACCCTGGCCACCCCGCCGGCGCAGTCCACCCCGGCCGACCGATCCGCCGCACCCGACGGATCCGCTGGCGCCGCCGCCTCCGCTGGCGCCGCCGGGTCCGGTGGTGCAGCCGCGTCCGGTGGTGCTGCCGGTCCGGGCGGCGCCGTGTCCTCGGAGGCCGCCCCGGTCGGTTCGAGTTCCTCCGGTGTCGCGCCGTCCGGCGCCACCCCAGGTGCCGCCCCGGCCGGTGGCACCGACTCCGGTGCCGGGTCGTCCGGCGCCGCCCCAGCCGTCGGCGGGAACGCTCTCGCCGGCTCGTACCCCTCGGAAGGAATCTGATGCGTCGTCTCGCCGCCGCCCTCACCGCGGCGCTCGCCCTCGGCGTCGGCCTCACCGCCTGCGGTGAGAGCGACCCGGTCGCCGGCACCACCACCGGGGAGACCCGGGAGATCACCCACGCCATGGGCACCACCAAGGTGCCGGCCGAGCCGAAGCGCGTCGTCGTGCTCGACACCGACAAGATCGACACCGCGCTCTCCCTCGGCATCACGCCGGTCGGCGCCGCCACCGCCGGCGAGGCGCGGAGCTGGCCGACCTACTTCGGCGAGGACAAGCTCGCCGGCATCAAGGAGGTCGGGGTGCTCACCGAGCCCGACCTGGAGGCGATCAACGCCCTGAAGCCGGACCTGATCCTGGGCAGCAAGTTCCGCCAGGAGAAGTTCTACGACGAGCTTGCCGCCATCGCGCCGACCGTCTTCACCGAGAAGGTGGGCATCACCTGGAAGGAGAACTTCCTCCTCGACGGCAAGGCGCTCGGCAAGGAGCAGCAGGCCAAGGACCTGCTGACCACGTACGAGACGCGGGCCAAGGAGTTCGGCACCAAGCTCGGCGACGCGGCCAACCGCAAGATCTCCATCGTCCGCTTCGTTCCGGGCAACATCCGGGTCTACGGCCCGGACTCTTTCTCCGGCATCGTCATCGGCGACACCGGGCTGGGCCGCCCCGAGCGGCAGCAGCTGGCGAACAAGGAGGACAAGCGGTTCGACCTGGTCAGCCCGGAGCGGGTCAACGAGGTCGACGGCGACGTCATCTTCGTGACGGCGTACGGCGAGAAGGCCGCCGGCGAGCAGGCCAAGGTCACCACGGGCAGCCTCTGGAAGGGCCTGTCGGCGGTCAAGGCCGGCAAGACGTACGTGGTCTCGGACGAGATCTGGATGACCGGCATCGGCGTCGGCGCCGCCAACAAGATCCTCGACGACCTCCAGAAGTACCTCACCGCCTGACCCAAGGCGCTCCGTCGCCGCCGCAAGATCGCGCTCGATCCGGGATGTAGTGGCCTCACACCCGATGTGAGGCCACTACATCCATGTTGTAGCGCGATCTTGTGGGTCATCGGCGCGATCTTGTGGAGTCATCGGCGCGGTCTTGCGGGTTGTCGCGCGATCCGTGGTTACCCGCGTGGGCGGTGGCCCCGGGTGCGCAGGGCGGCCCGGACCTCGGCGACGAAGCCGTCGAAGTCGTCGCGGAGGCGCCGGGCGGTCAGGTGCAGGACGATCCACTCGTCGCCGAGCAGCTGGTTGAGGCGACGGCGGTCCCGGTGGAACTGTTCGGGGTCGTCGTGCCAGAGCCCGTCGTACTCGACAGCGACCTTGAACTGGGGCCAGGCCAGGTCGAGTCGGGCGACGAAGCGGCCCGCGTCGGCGACGACGTACTGCGTCTCCGGGCGGGGCAGCCCGGCCAGCACCAGCCGAACCCGGGCGCGGGATTCCTGCGGCGACTCGGCGCCCGGGTCGGCCAGGTCCACGGCCCGCAACAGCGACCGCCACCCGCGGCGGCCCGCCCGGTTCAGGGCGTACTCGCGCAGCGCCGCGCGGTCGGTGAGCCGGCGGGCGAGCAGCCCGTCGATCACCACGATGGCCTCCACCACATCGAGCCAACGGGCCACGTCCCAGCAGGTCCGGGTCGCGCTCGTGACCGGGATGCCAGCCCGGTCGACGATGTCGCCGGGATCCGTGCAAGCGTGCCGGACTCGCAGGCCGGCCGCCGGCCCCGTGCGGGCGGTCGTCGGCACCAGCACCTCGACCGGCTCCGTCGACGCGAGCCGCCCGACGCCGTAGAGGGCGGCTGCCGAGCGACCCGCGATGGCCGAGCCCGGCGGCACCAACCATCGGGCGACCGCTGAACACCGGGTGCGGTGGGTCACCGTGAGGTGGGCGTCGGCGTAGACGTCGCGGAACAGCGGCCGCCAGGCCGAGCTGCGCAGGTCGTTGCGGGTCAGCAGGCCGCTGGAGACGGCGACCGAACCACGGAAGATCCGGCCGCGCAACTGGGGCGGACGGCGAGGGGCCTTCGGCATGCCGTCCACGCTGACCGATCGCGGCCGTCCGCGCTGACCCCTGTGGATAACTCCGCCCGCCCGGGGAACGGCCAGCGCACTGCCCCGGGAACGGCCGGCGCACTGCCCCGGGAACGGCCGGCGCACTGCCCGGCAACGGTCTCCGCATCGGTCCGGCAAGAGATCGCGCCCTAACAACGAAGTAGTGGCCTCCTACGGCTGGGAGGCCACTACTTCATTGATACAGCGCGATCTTACTGGTCAGCGAGTGGACGGGGGCCACGCGGGTGGGTGTCGGAGGCGCGGGCGGAAGGCTTCCTGGGGCGGGAAACCCGTCGGGGCTGTCTCTTAT
>NZ_QGSW01000208.1:0-25581 GCF_003176715.1 Micromonospora sp. S4605 | reverse complement strand
GCTGCCGGCGACCGAGGCGTACCGGCGGGTGGGGGCGGCGCTGGCCGAGCACCCCGAGCAGGTACGCGGACAGCTCGACCGGCTGCTCGCCGAGGGCTCGCCGGCCGGCCGGGCGTACGCGGCGACGCTGCTGGCCCGCCTCGACCCGGCGGCCGGCCGGGCGGCCTGGTCGGCGCTGGCCGAGGACCCGGGCGAGTTCACCACGTTCAGCGGCTGCGTGATGGGCCGCACCACGCTGCGCGAGTACGCCACGGAGCGACTTGCCGAAGCATGATCCATTCGCCGGCCCGAGGCTGGCCGATCGGGCCTGCCGGGGCCGGCCGCGCAGCCGTACGTTGCCTGCCATGAGCCCGCCCACCGGCACCCCGGCCCGCCGACCGGCCCTTGGCGCGGCTCGCCGACCGGCCCGTGGAGCGGCCCGCGGGCCGGCCCGCCGGTTGCTGCCGGTCGGAGGACGGCGGGTAGTCGGTCGGTCACCGGTGCGACACGCGGTCGGGCCAGGTGCACCGGGTTGTTACCGTCTCCGCCGACGTACCTGGGGAGGTGCTCGGTGAACGGGTCGGTGGCGTACCTGGCGACGGCGGTGGGGTGCCTGGTCGGGGTGGCCGGAATCGTGGTCGCGGTGGTGGCGCTGCGCCGTGCCCGGTCCCGGCCGCAGGGACGGCCGGCCCCGGGCGATCCGTTGCGCGACCGGGACGCCGACGCGCTGCGCGGCGACCCGCGCCGCCTGCAACCCGGCGACCTGGTGGAGATCCGGCAGGTGACGTACGCGGTCCGCGGCTCGATCCGGTTGGTCGAGGGCGGCTGGAGCTGGACCGAGCACCTGCTGGACGACGCCGCCGGCGTGCGCCGCTGGCTCTCCGTGGAGGAGGACCCGGAGCTGGAACTGGTGCTCTGGACCGCCGAGCCGGCCGCGACCATCACCCCGGGCGCCCCGACCATCGACTTCGCCGGCCGCCGCTACAGCTGGGACGAGTCCGGGCAGGCCCGCTACACCGCCACCGGCACCACCGGCCTCGACCCGAACGGCACCATGCGCTACCACGACTACCAGGCGCCCGGCGGCGCCCGGCTCTCCTTCGAGGCGTACGGCGAGGCGGGCTGGGAGGTGGCCCGGGGCGAGGTGCTGCACCGCGCCGAGGTGATGATCTACCCGCAGGGCGGGACCGACCGGTGATCGTCACCCTGCACGCCCCGTACGTCGACACCAGCGCGGCCGACCTCAGCCTCGCCCTCGACGACGTCGAGCGGCCCGCGCTGCACGTGCTGGACCTCGACCTGCCCGGCGCCGTCCGGCTGCGGCTGCGGCTGCTCGGCGCCTCGCACCAGGTGGTGCTGCGGGCGCCCGGCGCGGCGCTGACCGAGACCGTGGCCTGCCTGCCCGGCCGTCCCCCCGAGCTGCCCGGCGCGCTGCACGACGAACGGTCCGGCTACCGGTTCACCGCCACCGTGCTGCGCCCCGCGGGCAGCGGCCTGCGGGACCGGGTGGCCGCCCTCCGGGCCGACCTGGCCGACGACCCGTACGCGCTGGTGGGGGTGTTTCCCGGCGACGTCGACGCGGTCACCGCGCTGTCGGTGCGGCCCGACCCGCCGGACGGCACCCTCGGCTGGCGCACCTGGCACGCGTACCCCCAGACCAACGAGCTGGTCCTGACCGAAACGGTGGTGGCACTGCGATGACGTACCGACGCTGGTTCGTGGTGGGGGCGGTGTTCGCCGTCATCGGCGCGCTGGTCGCCGCGTTCGCCATCTTCTACGGCAACTTCTCGCCGCGCGGCTACGTGGAGGACCGGTACACCCGGGCGGCCAGCCGGGACATCGGCGCGGACGCGGTGGCGTACACGTCGCCCCGGTCGCCGAGCCAGGTGGCGAAGGAGGTCACCGACGCCTGGCAGCCGGCCGACCAGTACGTCGACGGCAGCGGCGTCTACCTGCGCTACGACGACGACTCGGTGGTCATCCTGCCGATCGCCACCGGCTCGCTGATCCTGCTCGAACAACTGCGTACCGCCTACCCCCGCTACCACTCCACGGTCGGCAACCACTGGGGTTGGGGACGCGGCAACACCGTCCGGGGCGGCGGCCCGGGCAGCGGCAAGTAACCCCGGCTTCTGCGTACCTGGCACGTCGATCCCCCTCACCCTGGAGAACCCTGTGCAGACCCTCGTCACCGATCTGCTGGTCACCCTCGCCTACGGGGTGGTCGGCGTCCTGCTGATGGGCATCGGCTACGTCCTGGTGGACGTCGCCACCCCCGGCAAGCTCAACGAGCTGATCTGGAACGAGCGCAACCGCAACGCCGCGCTGCTGCTCGCCTCGAACCTGGCCGGGGTGGGCATCATCGTGGTCGCCGCGATCTCCGCCAGCGAGGACGACTTCGTGCTCGGCCTGGTCGGCGCGGCCGCGTACGGCGTCCTCGGCCTGGTCATCATGGCGGCGGCGTTCCTGCTGCTCGACGCGGCCACCCCGGGCCGGCTGGGCGAACTGCTGGTCGACCCGGAGCCGCACCCGGCGGTCTGGGTCTCGGCCGTCGTCCACCTCGCCACCGGCGCGATCATCGCCGCCGCGATCAGCTGATGGCCACCGCCAAGCGCACCCCGGCCACCGGCCGGAAGACCTCCAAGGCGGCCGTCTGGATCACCTGGCTGAGCGTGGCCGCGGTGCTCGGCGGCTGCGTCGTCGCCGGGGTGCTCAACAACGACGGGGATGCCGACGTGCCGGCCCCGGTCGCGCAGGAGCGCGACGACACCGTGGCGATCCTGAAGCGCTCCTCGGCCAGCCAGGGCGTCTGCTACGGCTGGGAGCTGACGGACTACTTCGGTTACGGCGACCCGGTCAGCGTCGGCTCCAACCTCGGCGACGGGGTGGCGGTCGAGGACAACCCGTCCTGCCCGCGTTGGCTGCAGGTGGGCGTCCGGGTCTACTACGCGTCGGAGAGCAGCGAGAGCGAGGACAACGCCTACGTCGACGTCACCGGCTCCGACGACTTCTCCGCCACGGAACTGCTGCGCATCGAGAACGGGCTGGACCGGCTCGGGGTCACCCGTGAGGTCTTCGTCGACGACCCGGGCTGGGCGGTCACCCGGGCCGCCGTGATGTTGCCGCTGCTCGCCGTCGAGGCCGGAGTGGCCCAGCCGGCCGCCACGCCGACCCCGGCCGCGGCGGCACCGTCGCCGCTGCCCGACCCCGGCGGCGACCTGTGGCGGGACCGCTGGGGCTACCTGCTCGCCGCCGCCGGCCTGCTGCTGGTCACCGCGCTGCTGGTCACCGTCGGAGTCGTGCAGCGCCGCCGGCAGCGGGCGAAGCAGGCCTCCGTGCCGGCGCAGCGCGCCGGCCGCAAGCGGACCGCGGCGCGTACCCCGGAGAAGGCGTGACCGTCGACGCGCCGGCACGGCCGCGCTGGCGACTGGCCCGGGCGGCGGTGCTGCTCGCGGTCTTCGTCTGCGCGGCCTGCGGCCTGGTCTACGAGCTGGCGCTGGTCGCGCTCGGCAGCTACCTGATCGGCGACACGGTCGGCCAGGCGTCGATCGTGCTCGGCGTGATGGTGTTCGCGATGGGCGTCGGCGCGCTCGCCGCGAAGCCGTTGCAGTCCCGGGCGGCCGCCGCGTTCGCCGCCGTCGAGCTGCTGCTGGCGCTGCTCGGCGGTCTGTCGGTGCTCGGCCTCTACGCCGCCTTCGCCTGGCTCGATCTCTACGGGCCGGCGCTGGTCGGCACCGCCTTCGTGCTCGGGCTGCTGATCGGCGCGGAGATCCCGCTGCTGATGGTGCTGCTGCAACGGATCCGGGAGCAGGCCGCCGGCAGCGCGGTCGCCGACCTGTTCGCCGCCGACTACGTCGGCGCGCTGCTCGGCGGGCTGGCCTTCCCGTTCCTGCTGCTGCCGGCCTTCGGCCAGCTCAAGGGGGCGCTGGTGGTGGGGGCGGTGAACGCCGCCGCCGGGCTGGCGCTGGTCTGCACCGTCTTCCGTCGCGAGCTGAGCCGCCGGGCGCGGGTCGCGCTCGGCGCCGGCACCGTCGTGGTCGCCCTCTGCCTCGGGTACGCGTGGGTGACCGCGCACGACTTCGAGCTGACCGCCCGCCAGCAGCTCTACCGGGACCCGGTGGTGCACGCCGAGCGCAGCCGGTACCAGGAGATCGTGCTGACCCGCTCGGTCAGCGAACCCGGCCGCACCGGCACCGACCTGCGGCTCTACCTCAACGGCGACCTCCAGTTCAGCTCGGCCGACGAGTACCGCTACCACGAGGCGCTGGTGCACCCGGTGCTGAACGGGCCGCGCGGCGAGGTGCTGGTGCTCGGCGCCGGCGACGGGCTCGCGGTCCGTGAGCTGCTGCGCTACCCGGACGTCCGGCGGATCACCGTGGTCGACCTGGACCCGGCGGTGGTGGCGCTGGCCCGCAGCGAGCCGCAGTTGCGCCGGCTCAACGGCGGGGCGCTCGACGACCCCCGGGTGCGGGTGCTGCACGCCGACGCGTTCACCTGGCTGCGCGACGCCACGGACCGGTTCGACGCGGTGGTCGCCGACCTGCCCGACCCGGACGAGACGGCCACCGCCAAGCTCTACACGGTCGAGTTCTACGCGTTGGTCCGCGCGGTGCTCGCCGACGGCGGCCGGCTGGTGGTGCAGTCCGGCTCGCCGTACTTCGCGCCCCGGTCGTACTGGTCGATCGAGGCGTCGCTGCGCGAGGCGGGCTTCGCCACCACGCCGTACCACGTGGACGTGCCCTCCTTCGGCGACTGGGGTTTCCTGCTCGCCGCGCCCGGCGCCACCCCGCCCGCGCTGGCGTTGCCGGCCGAGGCGCCGGCGCTGCGCTTCCTCGACGCGGCGACCCTGGCCGCGGCCGGGGCCTTCCCCGCCGACCGGCGCCGGCTGGACGTGCCGGCCTCCACCCTGCTGCACCCCAAGGTGCTGGAGTACGCCCGCGCGGAGTGGCGCGGCTACTGACCGTACCGGCGGGTCCGGCCGCCGAGGCATGCCTCGCTGGCCGGTTGTCGATACGGTGTGGGCGCGATCTAGGGAAGGAGAATCGTGGTCGACACCCAGAACCCGCCGGCCCGGTCACGGCCGGGCGTGGTGACGATATCCAGCTACCTGCTGATTCTGTTCGCCGTGCTCCAGGTGATCAGCCTCATCATCTCGCTCGCCACGATCGGCACGGTGCGCGACGTGTTGGACGAGGCGTACAGCGGCACCTCGGCCAACGGCATGCAGAACGTCGCGGACTTCGCGTTCGCGGCGGGCATCGCCTCCAGCATCCTGTTCCTGCTGCTGTCGCTCGGCCTCGCGGTTCTTGCCCTGTTCAACAACCGGGGCAGCAACGGCTCGCGGATCGCCACCTGGATCCTCGGCGGCATCATGGTCTGCTGCACCGGCGGCAACCTGATCGGTGGTGTGACCGGTAGCTTCGGCGGGACCACCGGCGGGACCGACGGGGACGTGCCGAGCGGCGAGGAGATCCAGCGGATGCTGGACGACCGGCTGCCCGCGTGGGTCACCCCGGTCACCGTCCTGCTCGGGGTGCTCTCGCTGCTCGCCCTGCTCGCCGCGCTGATCCTGCTGGCGCTGCCGAAGGCGAACGAGTTCTTCCGCAAGCCGAAGCAGGTGTGGGAGCCGCCGGTGCCCGGCGCGTCCTACCCCGGCTACCCGCAGGCGCCGGGCCAGCCCGGTTACCCGCAGACCCCGGGCCAGCCCGGTTACCCGGCCGCGCCGGGTTACCCGCCGGCCCCCGGCCAGCCGGGTGGCGCGGCCGAGCCGCCGTACCCGGGCGGCCCGCAGCAGCCGGGGAGCGCGCCCGGCGGCCCGGAGCAGCCGGGTGGGCAGCCCGGGTCGGACCGCCCCGGCCCGACCCCGCCGCCGGTGAGCTGAGCGCCGGATAACGACGACGCCGACGGTCCCTCCGAGTAGGTTGCATCCGACGCCTACCGGAGGGACTCGTCGTGTCGTACCCCGATCAGGCCCCGTCCCGTCGGCCGGCCGTGGTCGTGCTGGCCGCCGCGGTGCTGGCCGTGATGGCGGTCGCCGCGGTCGGGTATGCCGTGGCCGGCCTGCTCGCCCTCGGCGGCGCCGTCGCGGAGTTCCGGTCGGCCGCCGCCGGCACCTCGGCCCGACCCGACGAGATCGACGGCATGGTCACCCTGCTCCGGGTGTCCACCGTGCTCACCGCGGTGGTGAGCCTGCTGGGCGGGCTGCTCCTCGCCGGGCTGGCCCTCGGCCTGCTCGCCGGCCGCTCCGGCGCCCGGGTCGGCACCTGGGTGGTGAGCGGGCTGGGTCTGCTCTTCGGTTGCTGCGGGCTGGCGGTGCTGGTCGGGCAGCGGGCCGCCCCGCTGCGGCTGGGCGCCGACGAGCGGGCCACCGCCGAGTTGCTGGCCCTGCTCGGCGACGCCCAGCCGGGCTGGTGGCTGCCGGTCAACGCGGGGCTTTCCGTCGGCCAGGTGCTCGGCTACCTTGTGGTGGCCGCGCTGCTGGCCCTGCCGGCGGCGAACGCGTGGTTCCGCCGGCGGCCGCCGGTCGGGCCGACCGCTCGGCAGCAGCCGCCCGCGGCGCCGCTGGCGCCCCCGTACCCGCCCAGGTGAGGCCCGTGACCGTCGACCAGCCCGACACCGAGCGGCGGGCAGTGATCACCGGAGGCACGGCCGGCATCGGCGCGGCCTTCGCCCGGCGGCTCGCCGCCGACGGCTGGCACCTGGTGCTGGTGGCCCGGGACGCCGACCGCCTCGCCGCGATGGCCGCCGAGCTGACCGGCCGGTACGGCCGGACGGTGGAGACCATCCCCGCCGACCTGTCCACCGACGACGGATGCGTCGCGGTGGAACGCCGGCTCGCCGCCGGGCCCTCGGTCGAGCTGCTGGTGAACAACGCCGGGATCAGCCTGAACACGCCGTTCCTGCGATCGTCCGTCGAGGACGAGTCCCGGTTGCTCCGGCTCAACGTGCACGCGGTGATGCGGCTGACCCTGGCCGCCCTCCGGCCGATGACCGAACGCCGGCGCGGGGCAGTGATAAATGTCTCTTCCGTCGCCGGTTTCGGGGCCGTGATGCCGGGGTCGACGTACTCGGCCAGCAAGGCGTGGGTGACCAACTTCAGCGAGTCGGTGGGCCAGTCCGCCCGGCCGTTCGGGGTGCGGGTGATGGCGCTCTGCCCCGGCTACACCCGCACCGAGTTCCACGACCGGGCCGGCATCAACATGTCGAAGACACCGGGGTGGATGTGGCTGCGGGCCGACGACGTGGTCGACGAGGCCCTGCGTGACCTGCGGAAAGGCAAGCTGGTCAGCGTTCCGGCGTGGAAGTACAAGCTGGCCGTGGCGGGCCTGCGGCACGCGCCGCGGCGGCTGCTCGAGGTGGTCTCCCGGGACACCCGGGGCCGGATCGGCCGCGAGAACGGCTGACCCCGTCGGTCGCGCCGACCGGGCCCGCCGCTCGTCAGACGTCCGGCCGCGTAACGCCCACGGTCGCTCAGCGTAGCCAGACATCGCCACCCATCTTTCGCCCGCAGGGTGGATCCAGGTGGACCCCGCACGCGGCTCACAGACTTCCGCAGTACCCTCTATCGCCATGGGGGCCCACGACGACCTGCGTAAATTCATTACCGACCTGGCTGTGGTCCACGGACGGGTGGTGCTCTCCTCCGGGCGCGAAGCCGACTGGTACGTCGATCTGCGGCGCGTCACGCTCCATCACCAGGCTGCGCCGTTGGTCGGCCGGGTGATGCGTGACCTCACCGCCGACTGGACGTACGACGCGGTGGGCGGGCTGACTCTCGGCGCGGATCCGATCGCGCTGTCGATGCTGCACGCCGCGTCCGAAACTGATCGCCCGCTGGACGCCTTTGTGGTCCGCAAGGCGGGCAAGGCGCACGGGTTGCAACGCCGGATCGAAGGTCCGGACGTGGCCGGGCGCCGGGTGTTGGCGGTGGAGGACACCTCCACCACCGGGGGGAGTGTGTTGACCGCCGTCGAGGCCCTTCGCGAGGTCGGGGCCGACGTGGTGGGCGTGGCGGTTATTGTTGATCGAGGCGCCGGCGACGCGGTGCGAGCCGCCGGATTGCCGTATCGGGCGGCCTATACGTTGGCTGACCTCGGCCTTGTGGCGTAAAAGTCTGCCGATTCGGATCTGCTGATATGCAGGCGGATCGATGCTGCTGGTGGAAGGATGGAATACGTGGGAACTGCGTTGGCTGAAATGACTATGCCTCAGATCTCGCCGCTTGCCGGCGAGCCGATCGAACGTGCCGATGCCGAGCGTCTCGCCGGGGTCCTCAAGGCCCTCGCCGACCCCGCTCGGCTGCGGCTGCTCAGCCTGATCCAGTCGGCGCCCGAGGGCGAGGCGTGCGTGTGCGACCTGACCGCGCCGCTCGGCCTCTCGCAGCCGACGGTCAGCCACCACCTGCGGATCCTCACCGAGGCCGGCCTGCTGGAGCGGGAGAAGCGTGGTGTGTGGGCGTACTACCGGCTGGTCCCGACCGCGATCGCCACGATCGCCGATCTGCTGACCCCGCCGCGCAAGCGGGCCACCAAGAAGGCTCGCTGACCCGTACCGATCGTCCGGTGCCATCCCAGTCCGGGACGGCACCGGACGGCCGGGCCGATCAGTGCTTGCCGTAGTGCTCGCGGGTCTCCCGGATCGCCTCCTCGGCGGCGGCCCGCTCCTGCGGGGTGGTGCCCCGCTTGGCCGCCATCCGGGCCCGGAGCAACTCGACCGCGATCGGGATCACCGAGATGCCGACGATGGCGATCAGGATCAGCTCGATGTTTGCCTTGACGAACGGGATCTGGCCGAGGAAGTAGCCGAGCACCGTCACGCCGGTGCCCCACAGGATCCCGCCGATGACGTTGTAGGTCACGAAGGTGCGGTAGTTCATCCGGCTCACCCCGGCCACGATCGGGGTGAAGGTCCGTACGATCGGCACGAACCGGGCCAGCACGATGGAGCGGGCACCGTACTTCTCGAAGAAGTCGTGCGCCTTGAGCACGTTCTCCTGCTTGAACAGCCGCGAGTTGGGGCGACGGAACAGCGCCGGGCCGACCTTGCGGCCGAACGCGTAGCCGACCTGGTCGCCGGCGATCGCGGCGATGGTGATCAGCAGGCAGACCAGCCAGAGCGGCCAGGTGATGTACTGCCCGTCGGCGGTGAGCAGGCCCGCGGTGAACAGCAGCGAGTCGCCCGGCAGGAAGAAGCCGATCAGCAGGCCCGACTCGGCGAAGACGATGACCAGGATGCCGAGCAGCCCGAACGTCGAGATCAACACCTCTGGATCGAGCCAGCTCGGCCCCAGGGCCAGGGTGGTGGTGGGCGTCGGCACGAGCTGACCTCCGATGAATGCCGGTTCGGTGACGGAACGTCCGTAGTCTAGGTGGCCGCCCCACGCGGCGGTGCTCGACGTCACACCGGCGCCCGGGCGGCCCGCCTAGCGTGGCGCGACGACGAGCGTCTGCACCGCCCGGCCCACGGTGCCGGCGGTGTCGGCCAGCCGGCTCTCCGCGACACCGGAACCGTGCGGCCCGATGGTGGTGGCCGAGTCGAGCAGCAGCCACTCGCCGCGCGGCGGCCGGTGCAGGGTCACCGTCAGGTCGACGTTCACGAACAGCCAGCGGGCCAGATCCAGCCGGGCGCTGACCCCGCTGCCCGAGTCCGCCACCAGCAGCGCCAGCTCCGCCGGACGGACCGGCTCCGCAGGCAGCAGCGGGATCCGGGGCCGTACCCACACCCGGGCCGGACCCGGCTCGGCGAACGCGCCGGCCACGAAGCGCCACTGCATCGCGACCAGGTAACCGGCGGCGTGCGCCGAGGACCAGAACTCCGGCTCGGTGCCGGCGTCGGGCCCGGGCACCGCCGGCGCGTCGTCGGGCGTCGCCGGCGTCGGCTCGGCCGGGGTGAGGATGCGCCAGCCCCGGGCGTGCAGCACCTCCTGCCCGCCCGCCTCGGCGATCCCCTCCACCAGGGTGATCCGGCGACCGGCGCGCAGCGTCCGCACGCGCAGGGTCAGCTCCGCCACCGGAACCGGGCGCAGGATGTCCACCGACATCCGGGTGAGCGGCTGGCCGTCGACCCGGTCGTGGTCGGCGAGCGCCCGGGCGAGCAGCGCCGACGGCGGTCCGGCGTGCTGGGCGGCGGGATCCCACGGGCCGGCGGTCGCCGGGGTGGCCACGAACCGGTTCGCGCCGGCCGGCTCGTAGAACGCCTCGTACGTCATGGTCGGCGACCATACCCGCCGGTACGCCCGGCCCGGGCGCCCCGCCGGCCGCCTACAGCCGCGGGTCGACCGGCTCCGACTCGCAGGCCAGGATCGCGAAGACCAGCTCGTGCCGGCGCCACAGCGGCGCACCGGCCACCAGGGCGTCCAGCGCCGCCAGGCCCAGCCCGTGCTCGCGCAGCGCCAGCCCCCGCTTGCGCCCCAGCGACCGGCCGCGCAGCGCGGCGAGCTGCTCCGGCTCGGTGTAGCCGGGGCCGTAGATGATCCGCAGGTACTCCCGGCCCCGACACTTGATGCCCGGCTGGAGCAGCGAGCCCCGCTCGCTGCGCGCGGCGAGCCCGGCGTACGGCTTGACCACCATGCCCTCGCCGCCGGCCGCGGTGAGCGCCAGCCACCAGTCGGTGGCGGCGGCCACCGCGTCGGCGTCGGCCAGGTCCACCACCTGCCGCCGGGTCGGGGTGAAGAACTCCGGGTCGGCGGCGCAGAGCCGGTCGGCCAGCGCCAGGTGCCAGCCGTGGTCCCGGTCGGCGTAGCCGGCCTTCGCGCCGGCGAGCACCGCGAACGGGGCGAGGGTCACCCCGCGCAGCCCGTCGGTCGGCCCCACGTACGCCCGGTAGGCGGCCGAGTAGGCCAGCACCTCGTCCCGGCGGCGGGCCATCCGGTCCCGCAGCTCACCCACCGGCAGGCCCCGACCGGCGGCGGCGTCCAAGGCCGCCAGCGCCGCCGGCAGCGCGGCCCGGCCGGCGGCGCCGACCCCGGCGTACTGGTCGCGGATCAGCCCGCCCGCCTTCGCCGACCAGGGCAGCAGCTCGCAGTCGAGCAGCAGCCAGTCGGTCTCCAGCTCGGCCCAGAGGCCCGCCGCGGTCACCGCCGCGCGGACCCGGCCGAGCAGTTCGTCGTCCAGCGGCGCGCCGAAGAACGGCCGGCCGGTGCGGGTGTGCACCACCCCGCCGCCCGGCCCGAACGGTCCGGCGTCCGGCTCCCGGCAGACCAGCACGACCGCCCGCGAGCCCATGTGCTTCTCCTCGCAGACCACCCGGTCCACGCCGGCGGCCCGGTAGTCGGCGAACGCCTCCGCCGGGTGCTCCAGGAAGCCGTCCCGCTGCGAGGTCGAGCAGGGCGCCATCGTCGGCGGCAGCCAGGCCAGCCAGCGCGGGTCCACCGCGAACCGGCTCATCACCTCCAGCGCGGCGGCGGCGTTCTCCGCCGGCACGGTGAGCGAACCGTACGGGTGCTCGACGTGCCGCCGGCCGGCCACGTCGGTCAGCTCCAGCACCTCGTCGGGCCGGGCCGGGGCGGCGGTCAGCGGGCGGACCGGGGCGTACCACTCCCGCTCCGCCGGCACCGAGACCAACTCCTTCTCCGGGTAGCGCAGCGCGGTGAGCCGGCCGCCGAAGACGCAGCCGGTGTCGACGCAGATGGTGTTGTTCACCCACTCCGGCTCCGGGGTGGGCGTGTGCCCGTAGACCACCATGGCCGAGCCCCGGTAGTCGCGGGCCCACGGGTAGCGCACCGGCAGGCCGTACTCGTCGGTCTCGCCGGTGGTCTCGCCGAACAGCGCGAACGCCCGCACCCGCCCCGAGGCGCGGCCCTGGTACTCCTCCTTCAGCCCGGCGTGCGCCACCACCAGCCGGCCGCCGTCCAGCACGTAGTGGCTGACCAGGCCGTCGACGAAGGCCGCCACGTCGGCCACGAACTCCTCGGGCTCCGCCGCCAGCTGCTCCATCGTCTCGGCCAGGCCGTGGGTGAGTCGCACGTTGCGGCCGCGCAGCCGGCGCAGCAGCTTCTGCTCGTGGTTGCCGGGCACGCAGATCGCGTGCCCGGCGGCGACCATGCCCATCACCAGGCGGAGCACACCGGGCGAGTCCGGGCCGCGGTCCACCAGGTCACCGACGAAGACGGCGGTACGCCCCGACGGGTGCGTGGCGTCCACCGGCCGGCCGTGCTCGTCGTGGTGCAGCTGCCAGCCCAGCCGGGTCAGCAACGCCGCCAGCTCGGTGCGGCAGCCGTGCACGTCGCCGACGATGTCGAACGGCCCGGTCAGCTCGCGCCGGTCGTTGAACAGCTTCTCGTAGCGGATCTCGGCGGCGTCGATCTCGTCCACGCCGCGCAGCACGTGCACCTTGCGGAAGCCCTCCCGGGCCAGCTGCCCGTACGAGCGACGCAGGTCGCGCTGCATCCGGGCGAGCACCTGCCGGCCGAAGGTGCGGTCGGCACGGGCGCCGGTGCGCTCCCAGGCCAGCGTCTCGGGCACGTCCAGCACGATGGCCACCGGCAGTACGTCGTGCTCGCGGGCCACCCGCACGAGGGCGGCCCGGGCGTGCGGCTGAAGGTTGGTCGCGTCGACGACGGTGAGCCGGCCGCGTCGCAGCCGGGTGGCGGCGACGTGGTGCAGCGCCTCGAACGCGTCGGCGGAGGCGGACTGGTCGTTCTCGTCGTCGGCGACCATCGCCCGGAAGGCGTCCGAGGAGAGCACCTGGCTGGGCGCGAAGTGCCGGCGGGCGAAGGTGGACTTGCCCGAGCCGGAGATGCCGACCAGCGCCACCAGGGCCAGCTCGGGGATGTCGAGGGTGCTCATCGGTTCGCCTCCTCCCGGGTGAACACGGCCAGTTGGGTCGGGGCGCCGACCTCGGGGTCGTCGTCGCCGACGCCGCGGATCACGGCGGGGTAGCCGTAGGTGGTGGTCACCCGGTCGACCCAGGCGGCGAATTCGGCGCGGGTCCACTCGAACCGGTGGTCCGGGTGCCGGAACCGGCCCGCCGGCAGGCCCTCGTAGCGGACGTTGTACTCGACGTTGGGCGTGGTCACCACGACGGTGCCCGGGCGGGCGTGACCGAACACGACGTCCTCCAGCGCCGGCAGCCGGGCCGGGTCGACGTGCTCGACCACCTCCATCAGCACCGCCGCGTCGTAGCCGCGCAGCCGGTCGTCCCGGTAGGTCAACGCGGACTGCCAGAGCCGCACCCGGTCGCGCTGCCGCTCGGGCAGCCGGTCGAGCCGCAGCCGCCGGGCGGCCAGCGCCAGCGCGTGGGTGGCCACGTCGGTGCCGACGACCTCGGTGAACCGGCGGTCGCCGACCAGCGCCGCGAGCAGCGCACCCCCGCCGCAGCCCAGGTCGAGCACCCGGCTCGCGCCCGCCTCGGTGAGCGCGGCGAGGACCGCCTCCCGGCGGCGCGCGGCCAGCGACGGCTGGCGCACGGTGCCCTCGGTGGCGATCTCGTCCACCGCGTCGGGCTCGGCGGCGGCCGGCTCGTCGGCCAGCCGCTGCTCGGCGAGCCGGGCCAGCGCCCGCCGGTGCGCCAGGTACCGGCGGGTGATCATGCCCCGCTCCGGGTGGTCGGCCAGCCAGCCGGCGCCGGCCCGGAGCAGCTTGTCCACCTCGTCCGGGGCCACCCAGTAGTGCTTGGCGTCGTCCAGCACCGGCAGCAGGACGTAGAGGTGGTTCAGCGCGTCGGCGACCCGCACGGTGCCGGTCAGGGTCAGGTCGACGTACCGGCTGTCGCCCCACTCCGGATGCTGCTCGTCGAGCGGAATGGCGCGGGCGGTGACCGACCAGCCGAGCGGGGCGAAGAGCCGGACCGCCACCTCGGCCCCGCCACGGCAGCGCAGCACCGGGACGTTGACCTCCAGCGGGATCGGCGTACCGGCCAGCTCCGGCCGCTCCCGGGACTCCCCGCGCAGCGCCGACCGGTACACCTTGGACAGCGCCGAGGAGAGCAGGCTCGACGCCGCGTACGGCCGGTCGTTGACGTACCGCCCGAGGGTGAAGCCCTCCGGGGCCGGCTGCCGGCCGCGACGGCGCCCGCCGGCCAGCCGCTGCGGGTCGACGTCGAGCAGCAGGGCGGCCGTGCAGCGCTGCTCGCCGGCCTCGGGGTAGAACACGTGCGCGGTGCCCACCGGCACGTCGAAGGAGTGCGCCCGGTCGGGGTGCTTGACCAGCAGGTGACCGAGGTCGGTCGCCGGCCGGTGGGTCGTGGTCAGGGTGAGCAGCACGCGCCCAATGGTGGCAGTGCCTTCGATCTTGCGTCGTCCCGTTTTCGGGGGTCGTGGTCTTTGAGCCTCGGGCTGTTGCGGTTGGGGCTCCCCCGGAAACCCGTCGTGGTCCGGCGCCGTCCGTCGGTTCTTCTTGGCCGCTGGTGGTGGGGTGCGTGCTGCTCGCGTTTGGTTCTGGGCGGAGATGGTGGTGCTTGCTGCCCTGCTCTGGGTCTGGGGCGGGGATGGCGGGTGTGCTGCCCTCTTGGGTCCGGCTGAAAAGGTGGTGCCCCGCCGACTGGGTCGGCGGGGCACCGGTGGTGGTGGGCTGGTCAGGCGACGAAGCGGGTGCGGCGGCGCTTGGCCACCAGGTAGCCGCCGACGCCGGCGGCGAGCAGCAGAGCGCCGATGCCGGCGATCAGGCCGGTCGACTCACCGGTGATCGGCAGGGCGCCGCCGTCACCGTCGCCGCCGCCGTTGCCACCGGTCGCGTTGACCACAATCTTGGCGGTGTCGTTTGCCGCGTTCAGGTCCTTGACCGCGGTCTCGTCCGGCCCGCCGTGGAACAGTTCGACCTGGCCGGTCAGGCTGCCGGCCTGATCGATGCGGAGAGAGAACGGAAACTCCACCTTCTTGCCGCTGCCCACCACCTCAGGCACGAAGCATGCGTAAGCCGCCGCGCCAGGCTTGCCGGAATCCGGGCCGAACTCGCCCTCAGCGTCGGCGCAGTTCTCCGGTGCCTCGACCGCCGTGGTGCCCTTGGGCAGGGTGACCAGCGCCATGGTGTAGATGCCGTGCTCGCCACCGGCGTTGACCGCTGCCGGCCCGTTGTTGGTGAAGCCGACCGTGACGGGGACGGTCTCGCCGACCGCACCGTCCACGGCCGCGCCGTTGGCCGCCACATCCGCCTTCTGGTTGCCCTTGACCGCGAGCTGGATGCTGGTTTCGTTGTTGTACGGGTCCACGTCGCTCTGCGGCAACGACCGGGTCAGGGAGCGTGCGGCGACCGACGGCTCGAGCTTCAGAATGCCCTCGTCGCCCTTCACGCTCTTGCCGAAATCGGGCACCTGGGCCCGGAACGCCGCCCAGTCCGCCGGGGTGAGCCAGCTGGCGAAGCCGTAGTCGTTGTTCGGCGCCCACGAATCACGGGGGACAGCGAAACCGAAGGAGTCGTCCAGCCGGGCACCGCCACCCGCCGCTACCGTGCCGTCGAGCGTGCACGCGTAGGACCAGGTGTCGAAGTTGTCGAAGTACTCGCAGTTCTCGTACCGCTTCGCGGGTGCGAGACCGTACGAGCCGAAGAAGAACAGCACCGCGCCGCGAGCTTCCGCCTCGCCCTGGTTGCCCACTGACAGCGGGGAGTTCACCGTACTGCCCGGGGTGCCGGTCAACTGGAGGAACGGCTCCGAGGTCAGGTCGACCCCTTCGCCGACCGTGATGGTGGAACGGTAGCTGGCGGTACCGGCGTCCGGAGCGGTGACGGTGAACGCCAGCTCACCCTCCTGCCCGGCCTTGGCGGTGGCCCGCGGCAGGACCAGGAGGGAGAGCAGGTCCAGGTCCGGCTCAGCGTCGTTCTTGACCGTGCAGGTGATGATGGCGTCCGTTTCCGTGCAGGAGCCGGGGCCATCCGGGCGCTGCACCTCGGCGAAGCCGTCGACGGCGCTGCGGTCCACCTTCACCGTGTAGGTGGTGAACGGCTCGTCCACCAGTGAGTAGAGCGAGATGCCCTTTTCCGGTCCACCGGGAGCGACGATCACAGGGTTTGCGTACAGCGCGAAGCCCTCGGCCGCCTTCGCGTCGGTGAGCGTTGCCCCGGCGTCGCCGGTGGCGGACGCGGGGGTGGCGGAGGCGGCGACGAACGCGCCTGCGACGCCCAACCCGGCGAGCCAACGCCGGGTGGAGTTCTTGAGCATTGGGGGTTCCTCCCGTGGGGGTGACAGGTGGAGCCCGTGGATCTTAAGGAGCCGCTAAGGCGCGCCGCTGACCGGAAGTGGCCCTACCAGCGAATATCGACCGAATGGTTGAGCAGGAGCACCGCAACGTCCGGACGGTGCCGTGCGCGCTGTCGCCGCACCACGCTGGAGCGTGACTTTCCCTCCGGACCAGCGAACGGCCTGGCGGGAGATCAGGCGACGAAGCGGGTGCGGCGTCGGGTCAGCAGGTAGCCGGAGCCGCCTGCGGCGAGCAGCAGGGCGCCGAGGCGGGCGATCAGGCCGGTGGAACCGCCGGTGATCGGCAGCGAACCGCCGTCCCCACCAGTGCCGCCGGTACGCGGGGTGACGGTGATCCGGGCCGTGTCGTTGGCGGCGTTCAGGTCGCCCGGCACGTCGACGGTCACCGCGCCGGAGGTGGGCCCGGCCAGTCGATCGACGCGCAGGGTGACGGGGAACTCCAGGCGCTCACCCGCGCTGGCGAAATCGGTACCGCTGTGGCACCCGTACGTTCGGGCTCCGGGCTGGCCGAACTCGTCGGCCGGGTGCCACCCGTCCGCGTCGATCGGCGCGCACAGGTGCGTCACCTCGACCGCCGTGGTGCCCGCTGGGATGCTTACCCGCAGCAGCGGCTGGATCCGCCAGATCTCCACGCGGGCCGGCCCGAGGTTGTGGAACGCGCTGGTCACCCGCACCCGGTCGCCGACCCGGGCGCTGACGCTGCTGCCGACCGCGGCCACGTCGGCCGTCCGGTCGCCGGTGACGGTGAGGTCCACGGCGGTCCAGTTGTTCCACGGCGCGGTGTCGGTCTGCCGGCTCGCCGGCTGTTCGACCAGGCGCAACTCCTCGCCCGTGCCCGGGGTGTCCGGCGGCAGCGGCTCGTAAGGGTTCTGCTCGACCAGCGCCCAGTCGTCGGTCGTCCACCACTGGAGGCGGTTGGCCAGCACGAGGCCGCTGCGGGCACCGGCGTCGACGGCGAGCGGTAGCGGCGCCGAGAGCCGGTAGGACACCCCGGGCCGCAGTTCGGTGTCGAACCGGCAGATCGTGGGCCGGGTCTCCTGGTGGCGGCAGTTGCGGAAGTTCCCGGTGTAGCCCAGCAGCCAGTCCGCGGTGAACACCAGCACGGCGCCGTCCACCGGGGTGGGGCCGGCATTGCGGACGGTGCTCGACAGCTCGAGCCGGGCGCCCGGCCCGCCGCGGAGGGTGGCCCGCGGCTCGGTCTGCAGGTCGATCCCCTCGACCACGGTGACCGTGGTGGTCCGGGTGGCGGTGCCCGCCGCCGACATCCCGGTGATCGTCAGCTCGGCCTGTTCGGCAAGCGGGGCGTCCGCCCGGGCGGTCACCCGGTAGTAGAGCCGCGGCGTGCGGCTCCACGTGTCGAACGCCGTCGCGCAGCGCACGACGTCGCGGTCGCGCGCGCAGTCCCACCCGTTGTCGGTCAGCTCGAAGCCGCCCAACGCCGCCGCCTCGGACGCGTCGATCTCGATGGTCACCGGCACTTTCTCTGGTGCCGGGTAACCGTCGAACCGGACGTCGATCTGGCCGAGGGCGCTGTGCCCGGGCGCGACGAGCACGTCCCGGGACGCGATCCGCAACTGCCCGGCCGCGGCGGTCGCGGCGACGGCACCGACAGCGACGAATCCGGCCGCGACGGCGATCCCGGCGAGCCAGCGTCGGACGGAGTGCCGGAGCATGGTGACGCCCTCCCGGTTGACAGCGGAGCGTGGCCAGGCTCTCACGGAAATCGCTCTACCGGGGGACCGCCGTGCCCGGCCGGCGGGCCGATCGCAACCCGATCGCAACGTTCCGCCGACCCGCACCCGTCATCTGGGGCAGAGCCCGGGAGGTGCAGTGACGTACGAGGAGTTCGCGGACTCGCGGCTGGCCGCGCTGCTGCGGTACGCGGTCATGCTGACCGGTGACCCGCACCAGGCGCAGGACCTGGTGCAGGACACCATGGTGCGGGTCCAGCTCAACTGGCGCCGGGTGGCCCGGGCGGACTCGCCCGAACGCTACGTACGCCGGATGCTGACCAACCAGTACGTCGACTGGCACCGGGGTTCCTGGATGCGGCGGGTGCTGCTGCGCGCGGAGCCCGACGACGCGCTGCCGGCGCCGACCGACCACGCCCAGCACGCGGTGGACCGGGACCAGGTCTGGTCCTGGCTCGCCCGGCTGCCCCGCCGGCAACGGGCCACCCTGGTGCTCCGCTACTACGAGGACCTGCCCGACGCCGAGATCGCCGACATCCTGGGCTGCGCCGTCGGCACCGTCCGCTCGTCCATCTCCCGCGCCCTGGCCACGCTGCGCGCCGAATACGTGGAGGCCTGACCGTGATCGAAGACGACCTGCGTGCCGCCTTCGCCCGGCACGAGCCGCTGGCCCCGCCCACCGGTCCGGTGCGGGCCGCGATCGCCCGGCTCGTCGCCGTGCGGCGCCGCCGCCAGCGGCGGTTGCGGGCCGGCGGCGCCGCGCTCGCCCTGCTCGCGCTGCTGGGCGTCGGGATACCGCAGTTCACGCCCGACCGGGTCGCCGAGGACGCCACCCTGCTCACCGAGCCGGGCCGGCGCGCTCCCGCCGGGGCGCTGAACGTGCTGCTGCTCGGCGTCGACTCGCGCGGCGACCAGGTACCCCCGCTGGCCGACTCGGTGCTGCTCGTGCACATACCCGCCGACCGCGGCCGGCCGTTCCTGGTCTCCCTTCCCCGGGACCTGGAGGTGGCCATCCCGGGCCACGGGCGGGACAAGCTGAACGCTGCCGCCGCGTACGGCGCGCGGGTGGACGGGGGGTTCGACCTGGCGCGCGGCTACGAGCTGACCCGGCGGACGGTGACCGACCTGACCGGCGTACGCGTCGACGCCGGTGCGGTGCTCACCTATCCGGTGCTGCGCCAGTTGACCGACCTGCTGAGCGGGGTGGAGGTCTGCCTGCCGCAGCGGGTCCGGTCGAGCCACACCGACCGGGTCTTCCCGGCCGGCTGCCAGCACCTCGACGGCCGGGCCGCGGTCGACCTGCTCCGGCAACGCATGAGGCTGCCGGACGGCGGATTCGACCGGGACCGTAACGCCCAGCGCTTCGCCGACGGTCTGATCCGCCGGGCCGGTGAGCAGGGCGTGCTGCGCGATCCGGTGCGGCTCTCCCGCATCGTCGCCGAGATCGGACCGGACCTGAGCGTGGCCGCCACCGGCGGATCGCTGCTCGACCTGCTGCAGGTGGTCCCCGAGCTGGCGTCGGTCGAACCGGTCGGGCTCAACCTCCCGGTCGCCGAATCGACGGAGGGCGGCCACTGGGTCCTGCGCCCGGACCCGGAGGCCGCCCCGGCCTTCCTCGCCGCGCTACGCGAGGACCGGCTGGCGCAGTGGACCGCGCAGCACCCGGAGCGGGTCACCCGGCTCCGCTGAGCGGGTCAGCGGTAGTCGTCCTCGTCGCCGGCGACCACCCGGGCCTGCTCCATCGCGTCCCAGTCGTCGACCTCCAGGCCCCGGTGCGGCTCGGTGTCGCCGTCGGCGGGGTCGATCGACGCGGCCTGCTCGACCGCGTCGGCCGGCTCCGCCTCCGGGTCGCGTTCCTCCGGGGTGAGGTGGTCGCTGGGGGCGAAGTCCTCCTCGGGCTGAGCCATCAGTCCCTCCCTGGATCTCGGCGGACGGTCACCACACACCGTACGGGCTGCGCCGGTCGTCCGCTCGCAACGCGGGTGGAAGGCCGGCCCGGGGGACCCGCCCAGTCGACGGAATCGCCCCACCGGCCGGTGGGCCCGGTGCCAGGATGGAACGGTGGGCTTCCTGATCCGGCTGGCGATCACCGCCGTCGCGCTGTGGATCACCACGCTGATCGTGCCCGGGGTGGAGGTGAGCGGCCGGTCCGGCGGCGACGACGCGCTCACGCTGGTGGTCGTGGCCCTGATCTTCGGCGTGGTCAACGCGGTGCTGAAGCCGTTGATCAAGGTGGTCGGCTGTGTCTTCTACCTGCTCACCCTCGGCCTGTTCGCGCTGGTGGTGAACGCGCTGCTGTTCCTGCTCACCGACGCCATCGCCGGGGCGCTCGACCTGCCGTTCCAGGTGGACGGTTTCTGGGCGGCGTTCTGGGGCGCCATCGTGATGGCCGTGGTGACCTGGCTGATCAGCGTGGTCCTGCCGGACCGCTGGGAGGCCCGGTGACGGCACCCGTCCGGCCCCCCGCCGCCGAAGTGCGGACGCGCACCGGGTCGGTTGTGCCGGCACGGCGCTCCTACGGGATACTGCCGGCGGAGGACAGCGCGGTCCGGCGCACCCAATGGACAACAGCGGCCAGCACGGCCGACAGCGGTTAGTAAGGAGCGTTCGACATGCCCATCGCTTCCCCCGAGGCTTACGCGGAGATGCTGGACCGCGCCAAGGCCGGCCGGTACGCGTACCCCGCGATCAACGTGACGTCCTCGCAGACGCTGAACGCCGCGTTGAAGGGCTTCGCCGACGCGGAGAGTGACGGCATCATCCAGGTCTCCACCGGTGGCGCGGAGTACCTCTCCGGACCGTCGGTGAAGGACATGGTCACCGGCGCCGCCGCGTTCGCCGCGTACGCGCACGAGGTCGCCAAGAACTACCCGGTGAACATCGCCCTGCACACCGACCACTGCCCCAAGGAGAAGCTGGACAAGTTCGTCCGGCCGCTGATGAAGATCTCCCAGGAGCGGGTGCAGCGGGGCGAGGAGCCGCTGTTCCAGTCGCACATGTGGGACGGCTCGGCCGTGCCGGTGGCGGAGAACCTGGAGATCGCCGAGCAGCTGCTCACCGAGGCCGCCAAGGGCAAGATCGTCCTGGAGATCGAGGTCGGCGTGGTCGGCGGCGAGGAGGACGGCGTCGAGAACGCCATCAACGAGAAGCTCTACACCACTGTCGAGGACGGCCTGGCCATGGTCGACGCGCTCGGCCTCGGCGAGAAGGGCCGCTACATGGCGGCGCTGACCTTCGGCAACGTGCACGGCGTCTACAAGCCGGGCAACGTCAAGCTCCGCCCGCAGGTGCTGCACGACATCCAGGTGGCGGTCGGCGCCAAGTACGGCAAGGAGAAGCCGCTCAGCCTGGTCTTCCACGGCGGTTCCGGCTCGCTGCTGTCGGAGATCCGCGAGGCGCTGGACTACGGCGTGGTGAAGATGAACATCGACACCGACACCCAGTACTGCTTCACCCGGCCGGTCGCGGACCACATGTTCCGCAACTACGACGGCGTCCTCAAGGTCGACGGCGAGGTCGGCAACAAGAAGATGTACGACCCGCGGGTCTGGGGCAAGGCCGCCGAGGCCGGCATGGCGGCCCGGGTCGTGGAGGCCTGCGAGGCGCTGCGCTCGACCGGCACCAAGATGAAGTGACGGGCTGAGACCCGCGACGGCCGGCTCCCCGCCCGGGAGCCGGCCGTCGGCGTTCCCGGCCCGGTCAGGCGCCCGCCGTGAGCAGTCGGACGGCCTCGTGCACGTCGTCGGTGAGGTGCACGGTCGCGGACAGGTCGCCGAAGGGCGAGGCGGCCAGCAGCGGCCGCAGCAGCGACTCCACCGGCAGCTCCCGGGTCCAGTAGGCACGGTCCAGGAAGACGTACGCGCCGCTCGCCCCGTCGGTGCCGTAGTAGGTCTTCGTGGCCGCCTGGAACACCTCCTGGAGGGTGCCGGCCCGGCCGGGGGCGAAGACGATCCCGCCCCGGGCCAGCCGCAGGATGGTGTCCTCCCGGATCGCGTTGGAGAAGTACTTGGCGATCCGGCCGGCGAACAGGTTCGCCGGTTCGTGCCCGTACAGCCAGGTGGGGATGGCCAGCCCACCGGTGCGCGCCCAGTCCAGGTCCAGGCCGCGCTGGCGGGGCACGGCCGTCGGCGCGTACCGCTCGCGGACCTGGAGCGCGACCGCCGTGTAGCGGTCGTGGTCGGTGAAGTCGGGGGCCGTGGCGAGCAGGTCGATCGCCGCGGTCAGCTCCTCGGCGGGGCGGGGGGCGAGGTAGGCGCCGAGGTTCGCCGCCTCCATCACCCCCGGCCCGCCGCCGGTCACCACCAGCCGGTCGGCCCGGGCCAGCTCCCAGCCCAGCACGGCGGCCATCCGGTACGGCACGCTGCCGCGCGGCACCGCGTGGCCGCCCATCACGCCGACCACCGACTGCGGCCCGTGCACGGCCAGCCAGGCGCGGGTGGCGTCGGCCAGCGCGTTGTCCACGCCGTGGTCGTGCAGCCGCTGGCCGAGCGCCTCCTTCACCTCCGGCAACGCCCCGCCGTGGGCGCGGAAGTGCTCGTAGACCCGGGTGTCGTACATCCCGGCGAACCCAGCCTCGACGAAGCCGGCGGCGAGGTCCTCCGGGGTGTAGAGGTGCGACGGCTGGGTCGGGTACGGCAGCCCGGAGAACGGCGGCACCACGTTCGCGCCGCGCCGGACCAGGTCGGCGCCGACCTCCCGGTTGGCGAACCGGCAGCCGACGAAGAGGGTGCCGGTGACCGTGACGGCGGTGAGGTCGGGCACCGGGTCCAGGTCGAGCCGGAGCCCCTGCACGGTCAGGCCGGCGAGGCTGCCGGTGGCGAGCCGTTCGTCGAAGGCGGCCCGGGTCTCGATCTCGTCGGTGCAGATGTGCGGCTCGATGACGTCCGCGGGTGGTGGAGTCGGCACCGGATCATCCTGCCCAACGCCGTCCAGCCGGCAAACCTGGGTCGGACGGACAGGAGCCCGGCGGCTGCGGCCACCGGGCTCCTGCGTAACCGGGTCCTGGGGAGGCTCCGGACCAATAGTTGTAGTGGAAAATTCTTGACGGCGGCATAGGCCGCAGGCGTGACCAACTCCTCAGCCGTTCAGCCATCCCGGTTGCCCGACCCTCTCGCGTGTCGGTACGCGAAGCGGGTTGAATGGGGCGATGCAGAACCTGTTGCCGGAGCCACCGGCCACCCTCCTCCCCGCGCACGACGAGGCCGACGCCGCCCTGTCCGCCGCCGAGCAGGCCGGCAGCGACCAGGCGTTCGCCGAGGTGGCGGCGCGATTCCCGAGCTACAGCGCGGGCTGGGGCGCGCTCGCGGCCCGCGCCTTCGCCGAGGGCCAGGTGATCCCGGCGTACGCGTACGCGCGCACCGGCTACCACCGGGGACTGGACCAGCTGCGTCGCAGCGGCTGGAAGGGGCACGGCCCGGTGCCGTGGTCGCACGAGCCGAACCGCGGCTTCCTGCGCTGCCTCTACGTGCTGTCCCGGGCGGCCGACGCGATCGGCGAGGCGGACGAGGCGGCCCGCTGCGCCCAGTTCCTGCGGGACTGCGACCCGGCCGCCGCGGACGCGCTGGCCAGCAACTGACCCGCGCGCTCGACCCCGCGATCTTGCAGTTCCGCTCCTCGCTCCACGGCATTCGCCCGTTCCGCCCGGGCGGAAACTGCAAGATCGCGGACGCCGCTGTCGCTACAGGCCCTCGGCGACCGCTGCGGCGATCTTGAGCCAGGCGTCCCGGGTGGCCGCGGAGAGCGCGCCGTACCGGATCGGCTCGCCGGTGTCGATGAGCCGCTCGTACGGCGCGAGCAGCACCGCCCGGGTGCGGGCGGCGAAGTGCTGCTGGATCGCCGGCAGGTCGATCTCCTTGCGGGACGGGGGCATGGAGACCACGCTGACCGCCTGCCGGACCAGCCGCTGCCGTCCGCTCTGCTCCAGGTGGTCGAGCATCCGGGCGGCCGTCTCGGCCGAGTCGTTGCGGGCCGACATGGTGACCACCAGTTGGTCGGTGGCGTCCATCGCGGCCTGCCAGTTCTGCGCCCGGACGTTGTTCCCGGTGTCCACGAAGATCAGCTTGTAGAAGCGGCTGACCACCTCGCGGATCTCGGCGAACGCGGCGGCGGTGAGCATCTCGCCGCCGGTGGCCGACTCGTCCGAGGCGAGGACGTCGAACATCCCCTCGCCCTGCGACCGGACGTACTGCGACAGGTCGCCGATCCGCCCGTGCGCTCCCTGGAACTGGCCCAGGTCACGCAGCAGGTCGCGGACCGTACGGGCGTGGAAGTCCTGCTGGGCGCGCATGCCCAGGGTGCCCTGGGTCTCGTTGTTGTCCCAGGCCAGCACGTAGCCGCCGCGCTTCTGGCCGAACGTCATGGCCAGCAGCAGGATGGCAACCGTCTTGCCGGCGCCGCCCTTCGGGTTCACCACGGTCACCTGGCGCAGCCCGCCGAAGTTGCGCCGGACCATCTCGATGTCCCGCTTCAGTTCCAGCTCGTGCCGGCCGGGCGGCAGGCGCAACCCGACCTTGTTGAACACCGCCCGTACGCCCAGGGTGGCGACCGGGTCGGCCGGGCGTACCTGCCGACGCCGGGCGAAGTCCTCGGCGGTCGGCGGCGCGGTCGTCTCCGGACTCCAGTCCGGGTCCGGTTGCGCCGGCGGCACCCGGGTCACCCCGTCCGCCGGCCGGTACGGCTGCCGCGGGGCGGGGCCGGTCTGCGGCGGGCCCTGCTGCCAGCCCGGCGGATACCAGCCCGGCTGGGGCGGAAACGGCCCCGGCGGCGGCGCGTCCTGCCGCGGGCCGGCTGTCGCGTCCGTCCCTGGGCCGGGTGGCGCATCTGGGTCGGGTGGTTCGCCGGTCGCTGGTTGCGGCATCCCTGGTTGCGGCATCGCGGGTGGCGGCTCCGCGCCCATGGCCCCGCCCGGCGCAGCCGCGACTCCGCCGGCCAGCTGCGGCACGCTCTCCGGGGGCAGGGCGGTGCTCTGGCGCGGGACGGTGGGTCCGTGCTGCGTCGCGGCGATGGTGCCGTGCACCGGTGCCGGTGCCGGTGCCGGTGCCGGTGCCGGTGTCGGTGCGGCCGGCGAGGCGGGGCCGGGCGAGCCCGGGACCGGCCCGTTCGAAGCGCTCGCCGGTTCGGCCGGGCCGTTGGACGACTCGACGGCGCCGGATCGCTGCGGCGGCTGGGCCCAGGGCGACTCGGTGCCCCGGCCGGCCGGGGCCGGACCGGAGGCCGGGCTGGGGCTGTCGGGTTGCGGGTCGTCGGTGGGGTTGTCGGGCACTGCCCTGTCGGGTGTCCCGGGCGGGTCGGGTTGAGGTGGGCTCGCGGTCGCGGCGGAAGCCGTCACTGCGCCTGCTGGCGGGCGGGACGGTGCCGGTCCGGCCATGGTGCCCTGGTCGAGGGTGAAGGGCAGGTCGAGATCGACCGGCTGCCCGGTCCGGGGTGCCGGCACGCCGCTCGCCACCGGTGCCCCCACTGCCTCGTCCCGGCCCGCCGCCGGGTCAGCCGTGGCGGCGCCCGGCCCGTCCGAGGCACCGCGCAGGGTGCCATCGGTAGCGCCGGGCCCGGCCGCTCCGGAGCCGTCCCGTCCGGGTGCCACCGTCGCGCCGGCCGGAGTCGGCGCACCGGGTGCGGCGGCAGGTGAGGTGGCTGGAGTCGGTGATCCGGTCACCGGGGTCGGCACGCCGGGCGGCTGTGTCGCTGGGGTTCGCGCTCCGGTTGCCGGTGTCTGGGGGCCGGGCGCCTGGGCCGGTGGCGCCGGCGGAGTCGTCGGCCCGGCCGCCGGGGTCGGGGCGACGAC
>NZ_QGSW01000195.1:0-25686 GCF_003176715.1 Micromonospora sp. S4605 | reverse complement strand
CACCCACCCACCCCCGAGCAGGTTGATCAAGAGGTTTGGGGCGGAAATCGCGCTGGGTATGACGCAAACCTCTTGATCAACACGTCGGCGTGACGGCGGCGGCGGTGGGAGCGCTTTCTTCGGGGTGTCGGGGGCGTTGCTGAATTGTTACCGCTGCCAACAAACTCATGACCTCGGCACCCTTGTGGTCGGGTCGGCGGGCGGAATACGTTGCCGGGCACAACAAAACAACACCTACCCCCACCTCGAAAGGACCCTGCACATGCGCAAGGGCTTCCTCACCTTCGCCGCCGTGGGCCTCCTGACCGTCGGCAGCGTGGCCGCCTGTGGCGACGAATCCGGCAGCGGTGACCAGGCCGGCAGCGCCAAGACCCCGAAGATCGGCGTGATCCTCCCGGACAGCAAGTCCTCCGCCCGCTGGGAGGGCGCCGACCGCAAGTTCCTGGAAGAGGCGTTCAAGGCCGCCGGCGTCCAGTACGACATCCAGAACGCCCAGGGCGACAAGACCGCCTTCCAGACCATCGCCGACCAGATGATCACCAACGGCGTCACCGCCCTGATGATCGTCAACCTGGACTCCGGCACCGGCAAGGCCGTCCTGGACAAGGCCAAGTCGCAGGGCGTCGCCACCATCGACTACGACCGGCTCACCCTCGGCGGCTCCGCCGAGTACTACGTCAGCTTCGACAACGAGGCGGTCGGCAAGCTCCAGGGCGAGGGTCTGGCCAAGTGCCTGACCGACAAGGGCGCCAAGAACCCGGTCGTGGCCTACCTCAACGGCTCGCCGACCGACAACAACGCCACCCTGTTCAAGAACGGGTACGACTCGATCCTCAAGCCGAAGTTCGACGCCAAGGAGTACACCAAGGGCCCGGACCAGTCCGTGCCGGACTGGGACAACGCCCAGGCCGCGACGATCTTCGAGCAGATGCTGACCCAGACCGGCGGCAAGATCGACGGTGTGCTCGCCGCCAACGACGGGCTGGGCAACGCGGCCATCTCGGTGCTGAAGAAGAACAAGCTCAACGGGAAGGTCCCGGTCACCGGCCAGGACGCCACCCCGCAGGGCCTGCAGAACATCCTCGCCGGCGACCAGTGCATGACCGTCTACAAGGCGATCAAGGAGGAGGCGAAGGCCGCCTCGGACCTGGCCATCGCGCTCGCCAAGGGTGAGAAGAAGGAGACCGGGCAGACCGTCAAGGACCCGGAGGGCGGCCGTGACGTCGCGGCCGTGCTGCTCACCCCGAAGCTGATCTACAAGGAGAACGTCAAGGACGTGATCGCCGACGGCTTCGTCACCAAGGACGAGGTCTGCACGGCCGACTACGCCAAGCTCTGCGCCGACGCCGGCATCAGCTGACCGACGCTCCACGTCGTACCCGCCGAGGCGAGCCGCCCGGCACGGGACTCCCCCGTGCCGGGCGGCACTCGCCGGACGGGCTCCGAGATCTCCCCTCCATCCGAAGGAGACACCCCGTGTCCGCAACACCACTGCTGGAGCTACGCGGGATCGACAAGAGCTTCGGTCCCGTCCAGGTCCTGCGTGACGTCGCCTTCGCCGCCCATCCCGGCGAGGTGACCGCGCTGGTCGGCGACAACGGCGCCGGCAAGTCGACCCTGGTCAAGTGCATCAGCGGCATCTACCAGACCGACGCCGGCGAGTTCCTCTTCGACGGCCGGCCGGTGACCATCAACAGCCCCCGGGACGCCGCCGCGCTCGGCATCGAGGTCGTCTACCAGGACCTCGCGCTCTGCGACAACCTCGACATCGTGCAGAACATGTTCCTCGGCCGGGAGAAGCGCAGCGGCATCGTCCTGGACGAGCCGACCATGGAGCAGCTCGCCGCGGAGACGCTGGCCGGGCTCTCCGTCCGCACCGTGAAGTCGTTGCGGCAGCACGTCTCCAGCCTCTCCGGCGGCCAGCGCCAGACGGTGGCCATCGCCAAGGCGGTGCTCTGGAACAGCAGGCTGGTCATCCTCGACGAGCCGACCGCCGCGCTCGGCGTCGCGCAGACCGCGCAGGTGCTCGAACTGGTCCGCCGACTGGCCGACAACGGTCTGGCGGTCGTGCTCATCTCGCACAACATGAACGACGTCTTCGCCGTCTCCGACCGGATCGCCGCGCTCTACCTCGGCCAGATGGTCGCCCAGGTGAAGACCACCGACATCACCCACGCCCAGGTGGTGGAGCTGATCACCGCCGGCCGCTCCGGCGGGCTCGGCCTCCCCGCCGAGGCGGCCAGCAACGGCCACGGCGCCGAGCCGACCCAGACCACCACAGGAGGCGTCCAGTGACCACCACGGTCGTGCAGAAGGAAGGCCCGGCGGCGGTCACCCCGACGCCCACCCTCGGCAGCCACGTACGCAACTACGCCGGCCGGGTACGCGGGGGCGACATCGGCGCGCTGCCGGCCGTACTCGGCCTGATCGTGCTTTGCACTGTCTTCTCGATCATGCGGCCGTCGTTCCTCACCGCCGGCAACTTCGCCAACCTGTTCACCCAGGGCGCGGCGGTCACCCTGATCGCCATGGGTCTGGTCTTCGTCCTGCTGCTCGGCGAGATCGACCTCTCCGCCGGCTTCGCCAGCGGCGTCTGCGCCGCCGTGCTGGCCAACGTGGTGACCGTGCTCGGCTACCCCTGGTACGTCGCGGTGCTCGCGGCCCTGGTCACCGGCGTGGTGATCGGCACGACGCTGGGCTTCCTGGTCGCCAAGATCGGGATCCCGTCCTTCGTGGTGACCCTCGCCGGGTTCCTCGCCTTCCAGGGCGTCGTGCTGATGCTCATGGAGGAGGGCACCAACATCTCGGTACGGGACGACGTGCTGGTGGCCATCGCCAACCGCAACCTGCCCCCCGTCCTCGGCTGGCTGCTGGCCGCCGTCGCGGTCGCCGGCTTCGCGGCGGTGCAGCTGCTGCGCCACCGCAACCGCGCCAACCGGGGGCTGGTCACCGATCCGCTCGCCGTGGTGTTCGTCCGGATCGGCGGCCTCGCGGTGATCCTCGGCGTCGCGGTCTTCATCCTCAACCTGGAGCGCAGCCGCAACGTCCTGATCAGCTCGCTCAAGGGTGTGCCGATCGTCGTGCCGATCATCGCGCTGCTGCTGGTCCTCTGGACCTTCGTGCTCCAGCGCACCAGCTACGGCCGGCACGTCTACGCGGTCGGCGGCAACAAGGAGGCGGCGCGCCGGGCCGGCATCAACGTGGACCGGATCCGCATCTCGGTCTTCATGATCTGCTCCTCGATGGCGGCCGTCGGCGGCATCGTGGCGGCCAGCCGGGCCAACTCGGTGGACCCCAACACCGGTGGCAGTAACGTACTGCTCTACGCCGTGGGCGCCGCGGTGATCGGCGGCACCAGCCTCTTCGGCGGCAAGGGCCGGGTGCTGGACGCCGTGCTCGGTGGCGCGGTGGTCGCGGTGATCGACAACGGGATGGGTCTGATGGGGTACAGCTCGGGCGTGAAGTACGTGGTCACCGGCGTGGTGCTGCTGCTCGCGGCGAGCGTGGACGCCTTCTCCCGGCGCCGTTCCGCGGCGACCGGCACCCGCTGACCCCCGCGGTACCGACGTGGCGACAGTAATGCGCGCAGGGCCGAGCCAGGACGAGATCCGTCGGCAGAACCTCGGTGCGCTGCTGCGCTTCGTGCACGTCCACGGGGCGACCACGCGCGCGGAACTGACCACCGCGCTGGGGTTGAACCGCAGCACCATCGGTGCGCTGACCGCCGACCTGGCCGGCGCCGGGCTGGTCAGCGAGGGGACGCCGAAGGAGACCGGCCGGGCCGGACGACCGTCGCTGGTCGTCCGGCCCGAGTCGGCGCGGGTCTACGCGTACGCGTACAGCATCGAGGTGGACCGGCTGCGGGCCGCGCGGGTCGGGCTCGGTGGCACCGTGCTCGACCGCCGGGAGCTGGACCGGCCCCGCGACCTGACCGCCGCGGAGGCCGCGCCGCTGCTCGCCGGGGCGGTCAAGGAGATGCAGCACGGGGTGCCGGCCGAGTCGATCTGCGTCGGCGCCGGGGTAGCGGTCTGCGGCATGGTGCGCCGCGCCGACGGCCTGGTCCGGCTGGGCCCGACCACCGGCTGGGTGGACGAGCCGATCGGCGCGGCGCTCAGCGCGGAACTCGGCTGCGACGTCCCGGTCACCGTCGGGAACGTGGCCGACGTGGCGGCCTTCGCCGAGCACGCCCGGGGCGCGGCTTCCGGCTGCGACAACGTCATCTACCTCTACGGGGACGTCGGCGTCGGCGCCGGCATCATCGCCGGCGGCCGGCGGGTGACCGGGCACGGCGGGTACGGCGGTGAGGTCGGCCACATGAAGGTGGTCCGCGACGGCGAGCGCTGCGAGTGCGGCTCCCGGGGCTGCTGGGAGACCGAGATCGGCGAGCACGCGCTGCTGCGCCACGCCGGCCGCTCGGACGCCCGGGGGCGGGACGCGCTGCTGGCCGTCTTCGACGCCGCCGACCGGGGCGACGCCCGGGCCCAGTCGGCGGTCCGCCAAGCCGGCGACTGGCTCGGCTTCGGGGTGGCCAACCTGGTCAACATCTTCAACCCGGAGATGGTCATCTTCGGCGGCACCATGCGCGACCTCTACCTCGCCGCGGCGGCCCAGGTCCGCAGCCGGCTCAACTCCAACGGGCTGGCCGCCTGCCTGGAACACGTCCGGCTGCGCACCCCCAAGCTGGGCGAGGACGCCGCCCTGATCGGTGCGGCCGAGCTGGCCTTCGAGCGGCTGCTCGCCGACCCGCTCGACGCCGGCTGACGGCGACAACACCGGGGCCCACCGGCGACCCGGGCCGGCCGCGCGGCGACCACCCGGCGGTGATCGGCGACGCCGGGGCTGGGCGACGACACCGCCCGGGGAACACTCGGCTGTCCGGCGGACCCGCCGGCGCGCTGCCCTGCGTAGCCTGTCCCCCGTGGACGTCCAGTTGCGCGCCTCCGACGACGACCGGCACCGGGTGGTCGCCGAGCTGCAACGGCACACCGCCGCCGGCCGGCTCACCCTGGACGAGTTCGCCGACCGGGCCGGCGCCGTCTGGACCGCGCGTACGCTCGGCGACCTCGCCGCACTCACCCGGGACCTGCCCCCGCCGGCCGCGCCGGCCACCCCCGACCCGGCCAGCATGCACGGCCGGCGGGAACTGCTGGCGATCTTCGCCGCTGCCGCGCTCACCCTGCTTCTGCTCGGGCTGGTGCTGGCCGTCGTCCGCTGACCGCTGCCGCCGGTCGGAATGAACTGATCGGACGATCAGTCCGTACCAGTGGGCGGACGGGCGGCCGGCGGGATGCGGTCGCCCGGCGGAGTCGTCCGGCCGGACCGAGGAGGCAGCACAGACATGGCATCGCTCAGTTCCGCCCGCCGTCGGCAGGTGCACCGGACCCGTCGGTTGGCGGTGCTGCTCGTCACGATCGCCGCCGGGCTGGGCGTGCTGCCCGGAGTGGCCGTCGCAGCGCCGGCCGGACAGCAGCTCAACGCCGCCGACGCCGCCCTGCTCAACGGCGTCCGGCTGGCCGGACTCTGGGAGATGCCAGCCGGGCAGATGGCCGCCGAGAAGGGCCAGTCGGCCAAGGTCCGGGAGATCGGCGCGGCCATCGCCACCGAGCACGAGGAGCTGGACCGGCTGACCGTGGAGGCGGCCAACAAGCTGGGCGCGACCATCCCGACCGACCCGACGGACGAGCAGCGGGGCTGGTTGAAGGAGATGCAGAACGCCACCGGCGCGCGCTTCGACCAGATCTTCGTCACCCGGCTGCGGGTCGCGCACGGCAAGATCTTCCCGGTGATCGGGGCGGTGCGGGCCAGCACCCGCGACCCGATCGTGCGCAAGCTCGCCGAGGACGCCAACCGGTTCGTCATGCACCACATGCAGATGCTGGAGAGCACCGGCCTGGTGCGGTGGCCGGAACTCCCGCCCGCCGCGCTGCCCGCCCCCGGCAACGACGGGCTGCTCGCCGCCGCCTCGGCCAACACCGGCCCGCAGATGGGCGTCAGCAGCACCGTGGTCTGGCTGGTCTTCCTCGCCGCGCTGGGCACCGGCGGGATCGCCACCTACCGGATGCTCCGCCGCACCTGACCCGCCGGCCGGCTACTCGTTCTGGGTCGGTCCGAGCAGGCGGATCTCCTCGATGTCCAGCACGGCCTGCACCTCGCGCAGCACGAAGTCGTCGATCTGGTTGGTGTCGCGCAGCCGGGTAACCTCCCGGCGCTTGTGGTCGAGGACGGCGAGGCGCAACTGCCGATCCAGCTCCCGGGTCTGCTCCGGCTCCTCGCCCCGCTCCTCGGCGGCGACCGAGTCCAGGTGCTTCTGGTACTCCCCGCGCATCCGGTCGACGGCCTCCTGCTCGATGCCGAGCTGGGCGGCCACCTCGGGCAGCGCCGCCAGGCCGGCCTCGGTGGCCCGCCGCCGGGCCAGCCGCACCTCGTCCTCCCGCTGGACGTCGCCGACCAGGCCCGCCCAGCGGACCACGGCCGGCAGCGTGGTGCCCTGGATCAGCATGATCAGCACGATCACCACCACCGTGGTGAAGATGATCAGGTCGCGTTCGTGCACCGGAGTGCCGGCGGTGGTGGTCACCGGAACCGCGAGGGCGGCCGCCAGCGAGACGGCACCGCGGAAGCCGGCCCACCCGGTCGCGGTCCGCACCCGCCACGGCACCCGCATGGCCCGCCGGGAGCTGCGCCGGTCGACCGCCTGGATCAGGGCCGTGGTGAGGTGGACGTAGAGCAGCCGGATCGCGATGACCACGCCGGTCACCCCCACCGCGATGGTCAGCGCCTGCGCGGCGGAGGTGCTGGTGAGGCTGCGCAGGGCGCGCGGAATCTGCATCCCGAGCAGGATGAAGAGGCTGCCGTTGATCAGGAACGTGGACAGGTCCCAGAAGTCGAACGCCATGATCCGGGAGCGGGCCCGGATCACCCGCGGGCTGGCGTAGGCGAGCATCAGCCCCGCCACCACCACCGCCAGGACGCCGCTGGCGTGGATCTCCTCGGCGAGGAAGAAGGCGGTGAACGGGGTGAGCACGCTCAGCCCGCCCTCGCGCAACGGGTCGTCGAGCCGCTTCCGGATCAGGATGACCACCAGACCGACCACGAAACCGGCGGCGACGCCGCCGACCGACGCGACCAGGAACCGCTCCGTCAGCGCGAACAGGCCCGGCTCGACGCCGCCGGCGACCAGGCCCGCGGCGACCGAGAAGAGCACCAGCGCGGTGCCGTCGTTGATCAGGCTCTCCGCGTGCAGGGTGGTGAGGATCCGGCGCGGCATCCGCTTGGCCAGCCCGGCGACCGCAGCCGCGTCGGTCGGCGCGAGCACCGCGCCGAGCACCCAGGCCGCTGCCGGTTCGATGCCGAACCGCTCCACGAAGATCGTCACCGCCACCATGGTTACGATCACCAGCCCCACCGCGAGCAACGTGATCGGCACCAGGTTGGCCCGGATCTCCCGCAGGCTGGTGGTGATGCTCTCCCGGTAGAGGATCGCCGGCAGGAAGAGCAGCAACACCACCTCGGGGTCGAGCACCACGTGGGACAGCGGGGGCAGCAGCGCGAGCAGCGCGCCCATGGTGATCAGCAGGACCGGCGGCGCCACGCTGTACCGGCCGCCGAGGGTCGTGCCGATCAGCACGGTGGTGCCCAGCACCACGATCAGTACCAGCGCCTCCACGCCCCACCCCCGCACACATGGTGGTACGGCGGACCGGCGGCGCACCGCCGTTCCTCCGAATTGGCGCGGGCCGGTCCGGTCCGGCGTCCGGCCGGCCGGACGGGCCGGGCCGGGCCGGGCCGAGTGCGATCAGACCCGGCCCGGGCCGGACAGCGTGCGGCGCGGGCCGGTCAGGGCCGGTCGCCGTGCCAGGAGCGCCAGAGGGCGGCGTACGGGCCACCGGCCGCGACCAGCTCGTCGTGCGGGCCGAGCTCGGTGATCCGGCCGTCCTCGACCACCGCCACCCGGTCCGCGTCGTGCGCCGAGAAGAGCCGGTGCGCGATGGCGATCACCGTCCGGCCGGCCAGCACGGCGGCCAGCGAACGCTCCAGGTGCCGGGCGGCCCGGGGGTCGATCAGCGAGGTGGCCTCGTCGAGCACCAGGGTGTGCGGGTCGGCCAGCACCAGCCGGGCCAGCGCCAGCTGCTGTGCCTGGGCCGGCGATAGCGGGTGCCCACCCGCGCCGACCACGGTGTCCAACCCGTCCGGCAGCGCCCGCGCCCAGTCCAGCGCGTCGACGGCGGCCAGCGCCGACTCCACCGCCGCCTGGTCGGCGCCCGGGCGGACCATCGCCACGTTCTCCCGGAGCGTGCCGATGAAGACGTGGTGCTCCTGGGTGACCAGCGCGACGTGCGAACGCAGCTCGTCCAGGGGCAGTTCGTCCAGCCGCCGGCCGGCCACCGTCACCGAGCCGGAGCGGGGCGCGTGCACCCCGGCGAGCAGCCGCCCCAGGGTGGACTTGCCGGCGCCCGACGGGCCCACCATGGCCAGCTTCTCGCCCGGCTCCGGCACCAGGGTCACCCCGTGCAGCACGTCCCGGCCGGGCCGGTAGGCGTACCGGACGTCGCGGGCGGCGAGCCGCCGGTCCGCGTCCGGCCCCGCGTCGCCCGGCGAGTCGGCGGACGCGCTGGCCGGGGTGGCGGGCGGGTCGCCGGCCACGCCGAGCAGCCGGGCCATCGAGGCGCCGCCGACCTGGAACTCGTCCAGCCAGGAGAGCAGCCGGTCGACCGGGTCCACGAGCTGCTGCACGTAGAGGGTGGCGGCGGTGACCTGCCCGAGGCTGACCCAGCCCTCCAGGTAGAACCAGCCACCGATGAGCAGGGTGGCGGCCACCGGCACCACGTACCCGATCTCGGCGACCGGGAAGAAGATGGTGCGCAGCCAGAGGGTGTACCGCTCGGCCGCGTACGACCGGCGGATGTCGGCGTCGATGCGGGCCCGGCGGCGAGCCTGCTGCCGCAGCGCCTCGGTGGTCCGCGACCCCTCGACGGTCTCACTGATCCCGTCGGTGATGTCGGAGTAGGCGGCGTTCTCCCGCAGGTAGCCCTGCGGCGCGCGGCGCAGGTACCAGCGGGTGCCGGCCCAGAGCACCGGCACCGCGATCAGGCACGGCAGCGCGAGCAGCGGGCCGACCAGCACCAGCGCGCCGATGATGAAGCCGGCGGTGACGATCGCGATGAGCGTCTCCGGCACCGCGAAGCGGACCGTGCGGGACAGCGCCGAGACGTCCCGGGAGGTACGGGTGAGCAGGTCGCCGGTGCCGGCCCGCTCGACGGTGGCCAGCGGCAGGGCCAGCATCCGGTCGACGAACTCCTCGCGCAGCTCGGCCAGCACCCGCTCGCCGAGCCGGGCGGAGGCCAGGTGGGCGAAGCGCACCAGCACCGACTGCACCACCACGAACCCGGCGATGAGCAGGGCGATCCGGTCCACCGTGGTGCCGGTGGTGCCCCGGGAGATCCCCTCGACCAGGTCGCCGAGCAGCCGCGGCGCGACCAGGCCCGCCGCGGCGGCCAGCGCGTGCAGGGCCAGCGCCGCGGCGAGCGCGCGCGGGTGCCGGCGGACCAGGCCGCGCGCGTACCGGCGCACCTGCGCCGCATCGGCGACCGGCAGTGCGGTGCCCATCAGTCCTCCTCCCGGCTCACCGTGGCGCGGTAGCGCGGTTCGCCGTCGAGCAGCTCGGCGTGCGTCCCCTCGGCCACCGCCTTGCCGTCCTCCACGAAGATCACGTGTTCGGCCCGGCCGAGCACCAGCGGGCTGGTGGTGCAGACCAGGGTGGTCCGGCCGGCGCGGGCGACGGCGAGCCGGTCGGCGATCCGCGCCTCGGTGTGCGCGTCGACCGCGCTGGTCGGCTCGACCAGCAGGAGCGTCTCCGGGTCGGCGACCAGCGCCCGGGCCAGCCGCAGCCGCTGCTGCTGCCCGCCGGAGAACTCCCGGCCCCGCTCGGCGACCGCGCTGTCCAGCCCGTCGGGCAGCGCGTCGACGATGTCCGTCGCGCTCGCCGCGGCCAGCGCCGCCGTGATCGTCGCGTCGTCGGCCGTGTCGTGCGGGTCAAGCTCCGCCCGGAGCGACCCGGTGAACAGGTGCGCGTCGTTGTCGGCCACCATGATCCGCTCACGCACCGTGGCCAGCGGCAGGTCCCGCAGCGGTACGCCGTGCAGGGTCGCCTCCCCGTCGACGTACCGGCCGAGCCGGTCCACGATCGCCGCCGCCTCCTCGGGCGCGGTCGCGGCGAGCGCGGTGAACCGGCCGGGGCGCAGCGTCACCCCGGACTCGACGTCCACCAGCTCCCCCGGACCGTCGGGCAGGCGCGCCGGCCGCGCCGGTTCGGCCAGTTCCGGGGTGAGCCGGAGCAGCCGGATCACCCGCCGGGCGGCGACGTGGCCGCGGGTCAGCTTGTCCACCGCCTCGGTGAGCTGCCGCAGCGGGCTGACCAGGAACGCGGTGTAGCCGTAGAAGGCGACCAGCTGGCCGGCGCTGATCTCGCCGCGCAGCGCGAACCGGGCGCCGAGCCAGGTGACCAGCACCAGGAAGGCGCCGGGGAGCAGCACCTGTGCCGCCTCCAGCAGCGACTCGACCCGGGCCACCCGTACGCCGTCGGCGCGCAGCGCCTGCGACTGCGCCCGGTAGCGGGCGGACAGCACCGGCTCGCCACCGACGCCGCGCAGCACCCGCAGCCCGGAGACGATGTCACCGGCCCGGGTGGTCAGCGCCCCCTCGGAGTCCCGGTACGCCTGTTGCTGCCGGTGCAGCGGCCGGATGAGCAGGCCGACCACCGCCATCAGCAGTGGTACGCCGAGCACCACGACCAGGCCGAGCGGCACCGAGGCGCCGAGCAGGATCACCGCGACGGTGACGATGGCGACCACCGCGCCGGTGCCCCGGGCGGTGATGTCGATCGCGTGGCCGATGTGGCTGATGTCGGCGGTGCCGATGCTCACCACCTCGCCGGCGGCCACCCGGCGGGGCAGGGCGGCGCCGAGCCGGTTGGCGGTCTGCACGGTCAGCTGCACCGTCCGGTACGCGGCGGCGAGCCAGTTGAACACCGCGCACCGGTGCCGCAGGATCCCGGCGACCGCCTGGAGCACGCCCAGGCCGAGCAGGACCAGCCCCCAGGTGACCAGGGCGCCCTCGTCGCGGCGGGTGAGCCCGTCCACGGCCCGGCCGACGGCGGCGGGCATCAGCGCCTGGGCGACCATCCAGAGCACGCCGAGGGCGATGCCGGCGCTGAACACGGCCTTGTGCCGCAGCGCCAGCCACACCAGGTAGCGGGTCGCCGACCGCGAGTCGGGTACGCCGGGATCACCGGCCGGTAAGGAGCGCATAGCCCCTCGACGCTAGACGTCCGGCCGCCCGCCCCGCGAACCAATTACCGGCCGGCGGTCAGCGGTCGACCTGCGTGAAGTCCCACGAGTGCGGGGGCCGGGCGAGCAGCGTCGGCGGCGGATCGGGCAGCGCGCGCGGGTTGCCCCGCCACTTGGAGACGACCACCACCCGGTGGTCGGTGGAGGAGAACACCTCGCTGGACAGGTGCAGCGGGTCGTGGTCGAACTCCGGCAGCGCGGTGTCGCAGACCCAGGTGATCAGGTCGGCCACCCCGTACGGCTCGGCGCGCGCCTCCCACATCCGGACGATCACGTCGACCCCCGTCACACGCTGACCGTGGTGAGCGGCATGGCCGAGTCGGCGGGCAGGTCCAGCCGGCTGGGCGCGACGCCCGCCGCGACCAGGTGCGCGCCGAGCGCGGCCACCATCGCGCCGTTGTCGGTGCAGAGCTTCGGCCGGGGCGCCCGGACCCGGATGCCGTGCTTGGCGGCGCGGTGCTCGGCCATCGCCCGCAGTCGCGAGTTGGCCGCCACGCCGCCGCCGATCACCAGCGTGTCGATGCCGTCCGCCCGGCAGGCGTCGATCGCCTTGGCGGTCAGCACGTCGCAGACCGCCTCCTGGAAGGAGGCGGCGACGTCGGCGACCGGCACCGGTTCGCCGGCCCGCTGCCGTGCCTCCACCCAGCGGGCCACCGCCGTCTTCAGGCCGGAGAAGGAGAAGTCGTAGCGGTGGGCGGCGAGGTCCTTGGCGGCGGTCAGGCCGCGCGGGAAGGCGATCGCCGCCGGGTCGCCGGCGCGCGCCTCCCGGTCGATCGGCGGGCCGCCGGGGAACGGCAGCCCGAGCAGGCGGGCGACCTTGTCGAACGCCTCACCGGCGGCGTCGTCGATGGTGGCGCCGAGCGGGGTGACGCCGCGGGTCAGGTCGTCGACCCGGAGCAGGGACGAGTGGCCGCCGGAGACCAGCAGGGCGATCGCCGGTTCGGGCAGCGGGCCGTGCTCCAGGGTGTCCACCGCCACGTGCGCGGCGAGGTGGTTGACCCCGTAGACGGGCTTCTCGGCGGCGAGCGCGTACCCCTTGGCCGCGGCCACCCCGACCAGCAGGGCACCGGCCAGACCCGGGCCGGAGGTCACCGCGATGGCGTCGATGTCGGCGAGGGTCACCCCGGCCTCGGCCAGCGCCCGGTCCATGGTCGGCACGATGGCCTCCAGGTGGGCCCGACTGGCCACCTCGGGCACCACGCCGCCGAACCGGGCGTGCTGCTCGACGCTGGAGGCGAGCGCGTCGGCGAGCAGCGTGTGCCCGCGCACGATGCCGACCCCGGTTTCGTCGCAGGAGGTCTCGATGCCGAGGATCAGTGGTTCGTCAGCCACGGTCGGTCCCATCTCCGGTCGCCGCCGCGACGCGCTGCATGACCAGCGCGTCGGTGTTGCTCGGTTGGTAGTAGCCGCGTCGTACGCCGATCGGTTCGAAGCCGTACGCGGCGTAGAGCCGCTGGGCCGGGGCGTTGTCCGCCGCGACCTCCAGCAGGGTGCTGCGGGCGCCGAGCCGGGCGGCCTCGGCGAGCAGCGCCTCCAGCAGCAGCCGGCCGATGCCGCGACGCTGGGCGTCCCGGCGGACGGCGATGTTCTGCACCCAGGCCTCGTCCGGCAGCGCGACGGTGAGCCCGGCGTAGCCGAGCAGCGCGCCGTCGTCGTCGCGGGCCACCCGGTAGAAGTGCCCGTTGGCCAGTTCGTTCCAGAACATCGCCGCCGACCACTGCTCGGGGCCGAACAGGTCCGCCTCGATCGGCAGCACCTCGTCGATGTGCCACCAGCGGAACGGCTCCAGGTGGGCCACACTCACGGCAGGACCGGCTTGCGCGCGGTCGCCGCCACGGCGTCCGGGCGGCGCAGGTAGAGCGGGGTGAGCCGCTCGCCGGGGGCGCCAGCCCGGATCCGCTCGGCGGCCAGGGCGGCGAGCGACGCGGGATCCGGGTAACGCGGCTCCGCCCGGAGCGGCAGGCCGAGCGCGTCGGCGTACCGGTGGGCGCCGTCGCCGACCGCCAGGGTGACCGCCAGCCCTCGGGCCCGCTCGGCGGCGACCGCCGGGGCGGAGACCTCCGGCCCGACCAGCCGCTGGCCGGCGCCGTCGTAGACCGCCCAGTAGATCTCCTTGCGCCGCGCGTCGCTGGCGGCCAGCACCGGCTCGCCGGCGGCCGCCGGGTGGCCGATCGCGTCCAGCGAGCAGACGCCGTACGTGGGGATGCCGAGCACCTGGCCCATCGTGGCGGCGGTGACCAGCCCGACGCGCAGCCCGGTGAACGGGCCGGGACCGAGGCCGGCGACGATCGCCGCCAGGTCGCCCGGACGGGCGCCGGCGTCGGCGAGGACCGCGTCGACCTGCGGGGCGAGCAGTTCGCCGTGCGCGCGGGCGTCGACGGTGCTCCGCTGCGCGCGGAGCGCGACCCCGCCGGCCGAGACCTCCAACAGGGCCGCGGTCACCGCGGGGGTGGAGCTGTCCACCACGAGTACGAGCACGGTATGCCAGCCTAGCCGCCCCGTCCCCACCCCCGACGCACGCCCGCCCCGCTCTCGCCGCGTAGCTCAAGGAGCCGGCTGGGAGGTACGTCGCCATCGCGCGTCATTCCGCTCTGGCATGAATATGACGGAACGGAATGAGAGCCACATCGAGAAGTCATCATCTGGTGGTGTCGGAGAGTCACCTCGCGAACCAGATCGCCACCGCATTGCGCCGGGAACGTGAGACGCGGTATCTGACCCAGCAGAAGCTCGCCGAGTTGGCCGGCACCACTCAGGGCGCGGTGGCCCGCATCGAGCGGGGCGACCGCCTACCCCGCCTTCCGCTGGTCGACCGGCTCTTCGCGGCAATGGACCTCCAGTTGGCGGTCACGGTGGAGCCGCTCGACGCGCAGCTCGATGCGCGGATGGCCGAGCTGGCCGCCCGGCCGCTGGCCGAGCGGATCGGCGACCTGGGGCTGGACCGGATCCTGGACCGCCTCGGCGACCTGCCGCAGGTGCTCACGGGTGCCACCGCCGCGGCGCTTCAGGGTGCGCCGGTGCCGGTCGACGCCGTGGAGATCGCGGTCCGCTGGCGCGACTCGGCCCGGTTCACCGCCTGGCTGAGGGCCGCCTACGGGCAGCGCTGGCACGACCGGTGGGGCGAGTTCGGCGGGGTGCCGGTGGAGCCCGAGGAACCCGGCGCCCACCGGTGGCTGACCCGGTACGGCGAGCTGCGGGCCGTGATGTGCGACGAGCTGCCCGAGACCGTCGAGGTGCGGCACGGCGACCGCGGCTACCGGGTGGTGCCGCTGGTCGCCGTGGAGCTGACCGACCCGGGCGCGGCCGGGCTGCTGCACCGCTACCGGACCCGCGCACACTCCGCCGCCACCGACCGGACCCACTGACCCGGCACGGGCCGAGCCAACGGGGCCCAGCCGGCCGAGCCCGCGGGACTACCCAGCCGTCAGCCGGCCGAGCGCTCCCAGTCGATGGTGGGCAGGCCGGCGTCGGCCAGCGCCTTGTTGGCCGCGCTGAACGGGCGGCTGCCGAGGAAGCCCCGGGGGTTCATCGGGCTGGGGTGGCCGGCCTCCAGCACGACGTGCCGGGGGTTGGTGACCAGGGCGGCCTTCTTGCGCGCGTAGCCGCCCCAGAGCAGGAAGACCACCCGGGTGTCCAGCGCGTCCAGGGCCCGGATGGTGGCGTCGGTGAACTCCTCCCAGCCGGAGTTCGCGTGCGAGCCCGGCGCGCCCTGCCGGACGGTCAGCACCGAGTTGAGCAGCAGCACGCCCTGGGCGGCCCAGCCGTCGAGGTTGCCGCTGCGCGGCTTGGGCACGCCGAGGTCCTCCCCCAGCTCCTTGAAGACGTTGCGCAGCGACGGCGGCACCGTCACCCCCTCACGGACGCTGAAGCTCAGCCCGTGCGCCTGCCCGGCCCGGTGGTACGGGTCCTGCCCGAGGATCAGCACCCGGCAGCCGTCGGGCGGGCAGAGCCGGTAGGCGGAGAAGAGGTCCTCGACCGGCGGGTAGACCGTCGCGGTCGCGTACTCGCGGGCGACGAAGCCGGCCAGCGCGGCGGTGCGGGCCGGGTCGAGGTGCGGGGTGAGCACGGCCCGCCAGTCCGCCGGCAGCAGCGCCAGCAGGTCGAGGGTGGGGGCGTCGTCGGGCATCGGCAACCTTTCGCCGGTCGAATCGGTCAGCCGAACTCTAGGCAGCGGGTACGACAGCGCTCAGCCCAGGCCGGCCAGGCGCTGTGCCCAGTCGCCGCCGACCGGCTCCAGCTCCACCACCCGGGTGTCGTCGTCCCGCCGGTCGATGCGTACCCGCAGGTGGGCGTCGACCAGCTGCTCGACCATCCCCTCGCCCCACTCGACCACGGTCACCGACTCCTCCACCGAGGCGTCCAGGTCGAGGTCGTCGATCTCGGCCCGCGGGTCGGCCGCCTCGCCCAGCCGGTACGCGTCGGCGTGCACCAGCGCCACCCGGCCACCCCGGGCCCGGTCGGGCTGGTGCACCCGGGCGATCACGAAGGTCGGCGAGGTGATGTCCCCGCGTACCCCCAGCCCGGCGCCGATGCCCTGGGTCAGCGCGGTCTTGCCGGCGCCCAGCGGACCGGTGAGCAGCACCAGGTCGCCGGCGCGCAGCAGGCCGGCGAGCCGGCGACCGAACTCGTGGGTGTCGGCGGCGGTGGGCAGCTTGACCACGTGGGTCACGGTTCCTCCATGCTCACAACGATTCGAGGAAGCGCGCCAGCGCGGCGTTGACCTCGTCGGCGTGCTCCAGCATCACCACGTGCCCACTGTCGTTGATCTTGACGAACTCGGCGTGCGGCAGCCGCCGCACGATCTCCTCCGAGTGGGTCACCGGGGTGATCATGTCCTTGTCGCCGACCACCACCAGCACCGGTGTGTCGGCCAGCGCGGCCAGCGCCGGGAACCGCGAATGGGTGGCCAGCGTGCGCAGGTAGCGGGTCACCGTGTCCGCCGAGGTACGGGAGTTCATCAGCTCCACGTACGAGACCAGGGCCGGACTCGGGTTCCGGGTGCCGAAGCCGTACCGGCGGGTGAGCAGCCAGGCGACGTTGGTGGTGGACTTGCGGGCCCGGTCGATCACGCTGCCGCCGTAGCGGGTGACGTTGCCGACCATGTAGAGCACCGGCGCGCCGACCCGGCCGAGCAGCGCCGGCGCCACCAGCTTGGTCTCGGCGAGCAGACCGCCCGAGGTGGCCATCAGCACGGTGCCGACCACCCGGTGGCCGAACATCTCCGGAAACAACTCGGCGAAGGCCATGATGGTCATCCCGCCCATCGAGTGGCCGACCAGCACCAGCGGCCCCTCCGGTGCGGTCCGGTCGATCACCGCGCGCAGCGTGCGGCCGAGCGCGGTGAGGTCGTACTCGCCGGTCTCCAGCCGGCCCGAGCGGCCGTGGCCGGGCTGGTCGTACGCGACCACCCGGTGCTCGCCCCGCTCGGCGAGCAGCTTGCGCTGGAAGTGGAAGGTGCCCATGTCCAGGCAGAAGCCGTGCACCAGCACCACCGTCGGGTTGCCGGTCACCGGCCGGGTCGGCTCGACCACCTCGACGTGGATGTCGGTGCCGTCCGGCATCTCCAGCCGGAACGACTCGTCGTACCGCTGCTCGCCGAAGACCTCGTGGGCGTACCGGTCGGTGGGGTCGGCCTTGAGCCGGCGGACCAGCGCGCGCTCGGTGGCGACGCCGGCGGCGAGCCCGGCGGCGGCCACCCCGACCGCAGCCCCCACCAGGCCGGCGACCTTACCCGTCGCGGTACGCGGGCGCGGGATGCGGTGTTTCTGACCGCTCACGGCGCCACCCTGGTTCGCGACTGCGGGGCTCGCAAACCCGGCTCACTCCTCGCGCTCACGGACGCTCGCCGTCGTAGACCCGGGGCACCCGGCTGCCACCGAACCGGGTGACGATCTCGTAGTTGATGGTGCCGACCGCCTCGGCCCAGTCGTCGGCGGTGGGCTCGCCGTCGGCGCCGCTGCCGAACAGCGTGACCACGTCGCCGGCGGCCACCGGGTCGTCACCGCAGTCGAGCACGAACTGGTCCATGCAGACCCGACCGGAGATCGTCCGGCGCTTGCCGCCGAGCTGCACCGGGCCACTGTTGGAGGCGTGCCGCGGCACCCCGTCGGCGTAGCCGAGCGGCACCACTGCCAGGTTGGCCTCCCGTTCGGTGGTGTAGGTGTGGCCGTACGAGACACCGGAGCCGGCCGCGACCCGCTTGGTGAGCATCACCCGGGCCCGGGCGGTCATCGCCGGCCGCAGCCCGTAGGTCTCGCCGGCCACCGGGGAGAGGCCGTAGACGGCCAGCCCGGGCCGGACCAGGTCGAAGTGGGTGTCCGGCCGGGTCAGCGTGGCCGCGGAGTTGGCCAGGTGCCGGTAGCGGGGACGCAGCCCGGCCTGCTCGACCATGGCCAGCCCCTCGTGGAAGACGGCGAGCTGCCGGTCGGTGGTCGGATGACCGGGCATGTCGGCGTAGACGAAGTGGCTCCACACCCCGACCACCTCGACCAGCCCGTCCGCCTGGGCCTTGGCGGCGGCGTCGAGCAGCGCCGGCCAGTCGGCGACGGTCGCACCGCCCCGGGACAGCCCGGTGTCGATCTTGAGGTGCAGCCGGGCCGGACGCCCGGCCAGCCGGCTCGCCTCGATCATCTCGTCGAGCTGGGGCAGGCTCGCCGCGCCCAGGTCGATACCGGCGGTGACCCCCTGGTGCAGCGGGAGCCCCGGGGCGAGCAACCAGGCCAGCACCGGGGCGGTGATGCCGGCCGCCCGCAGACCCAGCGCCTCGTCCAGGGTGCAGACGCCCAGCCAGTCGGCACCCCCGTCGAGCGCCGCCCGCGCGGCCGGGACCATGCCGTGGCCGTACCCGTCGGCCTTGACCACCGCCATCAGCTCGGCACCGGTGCCGGCGCGGAGCTGGCTCACGTTCTCGCGGATCGCGTCGAGGTCGACGCGCATCTCGGCCTGCCACATGGGCCCAGCCTACTTTCCGGGCCGATCACGTCGGCCGAGGCCGGCCGAGCCCGCCGCTCAGCCGAGCCGGGCCAGCACCGGGCGTAGCGCGTCCGCCACGTCGGGCGCGGTCACCGGGCCACCCCGGGCCGCCTCCCGGCCGGCCAGCCCGTGCAGGTACGCGGCCATGGCGGCCGCCCGGGCCGCCGGCACCCCGGCCGCGAGCAGCGAGCCGAGCAGCCCGGCCAGCACGTCCCCGGTGCCCCCGGTGGCCAGCGCCGGAGTGCCGGTCGGGTTGACGTACGCCCGCCCGTCCGGCGTGCCGATCACCGTGCGGTCCCCCTTGAGCAGCACCACCGCGTTCATCCAGGCGGCCAGTCGCAGCGTGGCGGCGACCCGGTCGGTGCCCGGGCTCTCCCCGCAGAGCCGGGTGAACTCGCGGTCGTGCGGGGTGACCACGATCGGGGCGTCCCGCTTGCGCAACTGGTCGGCGAGTGAGCCGTCGACCAGCAGGGTGAGCGCGTCCGCGTCGAGCACCACCGGCACCGGGGCGGCCAGCACGGCCCGCAGCTCGCCGGCCGCCTCCTCACCGGTGCCCAACCCGGAGCCGCAGACCCAGGCCTGCACCCGGCCGGCGTCGGCGACCCGGCCGGTGGCGATCACCGAGGGGTGCTGGTGCAGCACGTCCGCCCGGGCGCCACCGGCGTAGCGGACCATGCCGGTCGGGCCAGCCAGCGCGCCGCCGACCGAGAGCACGGCGGCGCCCGGGTACGTCGCCGAGCCGGTGGCCACCCCCACCACGCCCCGGCTGTACTTCTCCGACGCCGCGCCCAACCGGGGCCACCAGTCGACCACGTCCGACCACTCGGTGACCCGCAGCGCCGGCGTGCCGCGCAACCACGGCGCCAGCCCGATGTCGACCAGCTCCACCTGACCGGCGAGCGGGGCGGCCGGGCCGACCACCAGGGCCGGCTTCAGCGCGCCGAAGGTCACCGTGACGTCGGCGCGGACCGCGTTCGGCCGGCCGGAGGCGGCCAGCGGAACGTGGCCGCTGTCCACCGCCACCCCGCTCGGCACGTCCACCGCGACCACGGTGGCCCGGTCGCCGTCGCGCCCGCAGTGCCGCACCAGGCTGGCCGCCAACTGGTCGGCGGTCTCCCGGAGCCCACCGCTGGCGCCGATCCCGACGATCCCGTCCAGCACCAGGTCGACCACGGCGGGCGGCCGGTCCACCAGCCGGCCACCGGCGGCCCGGAACGCGGCCAGCCCGCCGGCGTGCGCCCGGCCCGGGTTCAGCAGCAGCGCGGACACCGCCGCGCCACGCCGGGCCAGCCGCGCGCCCGCGTAGAGGGTGTCGCCGCCGTTGTCCCCGGAGCCGACCAGCAGCAGCACCCGGGCGGCGTACACCCCGCCCCGGTCGGCGAGCAGCAACGCGCAGCGGCGGGCCAGCCCGGCGGCGGCGCGCTGCATCAGCGTCCCGGACGGCAGGGTGGCCATCAGTCCCGCCTCCGCCGCCCGAACGTCCGCGACCCGCCACACCGGTCTCATGCCACTCCGTCCCGGCGTGCCGGCGCGGCACGCCCCCCGATCACCGTTCCGCGACCACCATGGCCGAGGCGATCCCGCCGTCGTGGGACAGCGAGAGGTGCCAGCGGCTGACTCCGCGCTCGGTGGCCGCCGCGGCGACGGTGCCGGAGACGGTCAGCCAGGGGCGGCCGTCCGGATCCGGCACGATCTCGCAGTCGTGCCAGCTCAGCCCGGCCGGCGCGCCGAGCGCCTTGGCCACCGCCTCCTTCGCGGCGAACCGGGCGGCCAGCGACTCGGGCGAGCGCGGGTTGCCCGAGCGGGTGTACCGCTCCGCCTCGGTGAAGAGCCGGTCGGCGAGCAACGGCGTGCGTGCGAGGGCCCGGGCGAACCGGTCGACCAGCACGACGTCGATGCCGACAGCCACGATCACGAACCCACCCTACCGGCGTGGCGGGCCGCAGATTAGCCGCCGACGTCGTCTCCGGCAACGCCTGTGGACAACCGCGGCGGGCGGCCCGGGGCCGTTGTCCACAGGGCACCCGACGCGCTGCCGCCGGCACCTAGCGTCGGGTGCGTCGATGTTCCAGCGGCGAGGCGGGGGCCGGATGAGCGACGAGACGATCAACGTCCGACCGGAGGTGTTGCGACGGGCCGCGGGGCGGCTCGCCGACGAGGGCTACCGGCTGGCGCACGGGCTGGCCGGGGTGCCCGGTCTGGTGGTGCCGGCACCGGGCTGGGCGGCCGGCGCCGCGCTGGCCGGGCTCGAATCGGCGGTGCACGGCTGGTGCGGCCGGCTCGGCGCGCGGGTGGCGGCGACCGGCGAGGCGGTCACGGTGGCGGTCGAGTCGTACCAGGCGGCGGACGACCGGGCGGCCGCCCGGCTCGCCGCCCTGCCCCGGTGACCGGGCCGGGGACGGCTCGTCCGGCGGGTGCCGTCAGGCCCGCCGGGCGGCCGGCACCGGGCGGGACCGGCCCGGCGGGGCGACCGGTGGCCACCGCCGGCGTCAGCTACGCCCAGCTGTGGGCGGCCGACCCGGCTGCCTGGCGGGCCGCCGGCGCCGCCTGGGCCGGGCTCACCGGGCTGGCCGACCGGCGGTCCGGTGCGTTGGGCGGTGCCGCCGCCGGGTTACGGGACGGCTGGTCGGGCGGGGCCGCCGGGGCGGCCGACACCCGGCTGGTCCGGTTGCGGGCCGAACTGACCGCGCTGCGACCGGCTCTGATCGAGGCCGATCAGGTGCTCGCCGAGTTCGCCGCCCGACTGGCCACGGCGAAGGCCCGGCTGGCCGCCGCCGTGGCGCTGGCCGACGGCTCCGGGGTGCTGGTCGACCGGCACGGTCGGGTCCGCGCCGACCCGGCCGGTCCGGCGACCGAACGGGCCGGGCCGGCGGCCGCCCGGGTCGGCGCGGCGATCCGCGACGCCCTCGACCTCGCCGGGGCGGCCGACCGCGAGGCCAGGACGCGGCTGGACGAGCTGTCCACCGCCGCCGGGACCGGCTGGGTGGACGCCCCGCCCCCGGGCCGGCCCGCGCCGGGTGGTGACCCGGCCCTGGTCCGTGTCTGGTGGGCGGGGCTCACCCCGGCCCAGCGCCGGTGGCTGGTGGCGCACGAACCGGGGTTGGTCGGCCGCCTCGACGGGGTGCCGGTCGCGGCCCGCGACCAGGCCAACCGGCTGCTGCTCGGGGCCCGGCGCGACGATCTGCTCGCCGAACGGTCGCGGCTGCTCGGCCGGGTGCCGCGCGGGCCGGCCGAGGTGGCCGGGCTGCTCCGGGTCGGGGCGGCGCTGTCCGGGCTGGACGCGCTCGAGGCCCGGCTGGTGGCGCCCGGTGCGCCCCGGGCGTATCTGCTCGGGCTGGAGCCGGGTGGTGAGGGCCGGGCGGTGGTCGCGCTGGGCAACCCGGACCGGTCGAGCCGGGTGCTGACGTACGTGCCGGGGATGACCGCCGGCCTCGACGACGCCCCGGGCGAGTTGGGCCGGGCGGGCCGGGTGCTGGCCCGCTGCGCCGCCCTCGACCCGGGCGCGGAGACCGCGGCGGTGTTGTGGCTGGACTACGACGCCCCCGATTTCCTGCACGAGGCCGTCTGGCCGGGGCAGGCCCGGGACGCCGGGCCGGCGCTGCACCGGTTCCAGGAGGGGCTGCGGGCGACCCATGAGGGGCCACCGGCCCGGCAGACCGTGCTGGGGCACAGCTACGGCTCGCTGGTGGTGGGCAACGCCGCGCGGGAACACGGGCTGGCCGCGGACGCGTTGGTCTTCGTCGGCTCGCCCGGGGTCGGCGTGACGCACGCCGCCGAGCTGGGCCTGCCCGCCGGCCAGGTCTGGGCGAGCACCGCGGCGGACGACGTGATCCGGCTCGCCCGCCCGCCGGACGAGCTGGCCCGGCGGGCGGTGCTGGGCGCGTCACCGCTCGGCGCGACGGCGGGAGTGGCCGGCGGTCACGAGCTGTGGTTCGGGCGCGACCCCACCGACCCGGGCTTCGGCGCGCGGACGTTCCCCAGCGGCCGGCACGGCCACACCGGCTACTGGGCGGCCGACAACCCCGCGCTCGACGGCATGGCCCGGATCGTCCTGGGCCGGTGAGCCACCGACCGCCGCCGGGCACAGCCGACCGCCAGGGCGGCCCCGGAACGGGCCGTCATCCGGGCGCGGCGACCGCAGCCGACCGGCCCGCCGATGGGCCGCCGATGGGCCGCCGATGGGCCGAGCCGGCCCGCACACGGGCCGGCCCGTAGCCGACCGACCCGTAGCCGACCGACCCGTAGCCGATCCGCGCACGGGCCGGTCCCGGTCGCCGGCGACGCGACGGACCGGGGCCGGATGTGCCGGTGCGGCGGCTACTCGACGGTGACGGACTTGGCCAGGTTGCGCGGCTGGTCCACGTCATGCCCCCGGGCGGCGGCGATCTCGGCCGCCAGCACCTGCAACGGCACGGTGGTGAGCAGCGGCGCGAGCAGCGTCGGGGTGCGCGGCACGCGGATCAGGTGGTCGGCGTAGCGGACCACCGCCTCGTCGCCCTCCTCGGCGATCACGATGGTGCGGGCGCCGCGCGCCCGTACCTCCTGGATGTTGGAGACGACCTTGTCGTGCAGGACGCCCCGGCCGGCCGGCGACGGCACCACACAGACCACCGGGGTGCCCTTGTCGATCAGCGCGATCGGGCCGTGCTTCAGCTCGCCCGCCGCGAAGCCCTCGGCGTGCATGTACGCCAGCTCCTTGAGCTTGAGCGCGCCCTCCAGCGCCACCGGGTAGCCGACGTGCCGACCGATGAAGAGCACGGTCGGCTCGCTCTTCAGCTCCCGGGCCAGTTCGCGGACCGGCTCGATCCGGTCCAGCAGCTCGCGCAGCTTGCCCGGCACCTCCTGGAGCTGGGCCACCACCGCGGCCACCTCGTCGGCGTACTTGACCCCGCGGACCTGGGCCAGGTGCAGGCCGATCAGGTAGCAGGCGACCAGCTGGGTGAGGAACGCCTTGGTGGAGGCGACAGCGATCTCCGGCCCGCCGTGGGTGTAGAGGACCGCGTCGGACTCACGCGGGATGGTGGAGCCGTTGGTGTTGCAGATCGCCAGCACCCGGGCCTTCTGCTCCTTGGCGTGCCGCAGCGCCATCAGGGTGTCCATGGTCTCGCCGGACTGTGAGATCACCACGATCAGCGTGGACCGGTCGAGGACCGGGTCGCGGTAGCGGAACTCGCTGGCCAGCTCCACCTCGCAGGGGATCCGGGTCCAGTGCTCGATGGCGTACTTGGCGACCAGGCCCGAGTGGTACGCGGTGCCGCAGGCGACGATGAAGATCTTGTCGACGTCGCGCAGGTCCTGGTCGCTGAGGCGGACCTCATCGAGCGCGATCTCGCCGGTCTCGGTGAGCCGGCCCAGCAGCGTGTCGGCGATGGCCTGCGGCTGCTCCTCGATCTCCTTGAGCATGAACCAGTCGTAGCCACCCTTCTCGGCGGCCGAGGAGTCCCAGTCGATGTGGAAGTCCTTGCCGCTGGCCGGCTGGCCGGCGAAGTCGGTGATCTCGATGGTGTCGCCGGTGATCAGGACGATCTGGTCCTGGCCCAGCTCCACCGCGTCCCGGGTGTGCTCGATGAACGCGGCGACGTCGCTGGCGAGGTAGTTCTCGCCGTCGCCACGACCCACCACCAGCGGCGAGTTGCGCCGGGCGCCGACCACCGCCCCGGGGACCCCGGCGTCGACGGCGAGCAGGGTGAACGCCCCTTCCAGCCGCTGGCAGACCACCCGCATGCCGGCGGCGAGCAGCTGCGGCCCGTCCGGGTGGCCGGCGGCGCGCAGGTCGGCCAGGGCGGCGGAGAGCAGGTGCGCCGCGCACTCGGTGTCGGTGTCGCTGGCGAACTGGACGCCGTCGGCCTCCAGCTCGGCGCGGAGCTTCGCGAAGTTCTCGATGATGCCGTTGTGGATGACCGCGACCCGGCCGTCGGGGGCCAGGTGGGGGTGGGCGTTGCGGTCGGTGGGACCGCCGTGGGTGGCCCAGCGGGTGTGGCCGATGGCGGTGGTGCCGTCGCCGATGCCGATCGGGCTGGCCGCGCAGGACGTCGGATCGTCGGCGGCCCGCTCGGACAGGACCTTCTCCAGGTTGGCCAGCTTGCCGGCCTTCTTCTCGGTCAGCAGCTCACCGTCACAGACGACGGCCACCCCCGCCGAGTCGTAACCGCGGTACTCCAGCCGCCGCAGTCCGTCCAGCACGATGCCCAGCGCCGGGCGCGAGCCGGCGTAACCCACGATTCCACACATGGGTGGCAGCCTAACCCAGTATCGCTCACCAGGTGTGCTCGAAAGCCGGGTAAACGATCACTGAACTTGAGCGATCAGGTCGAGAATGGGGATCAACCGGACAAACAGCCCGAGCCGGGTGGGCCGACGCGGGGGCCGGGTTGCGGACCCCGACGGCGGTACGACAGGCTCCCCCGGGCCGGCGTTCCCCGTAGGCGCGCCGGTGCACCTGACCCGGCACCTGGAGCGACCGTGTCCGAGACGACCCCGCCCACCGATCCACCGACCCAGTCCCCGGCGGCCGACCCGCGCCCCTGGGCGCCCCTCGACCCGCGGCCCGACCCGGGACATCCGGCGCAGCCGGACCCGTGGATCCCCGCCACCCCGCTGTACGCCGATCCGCCGGCTCCGCGACCCACTGCCGCCGAGGCCGGTGGCGGCGGTTCCGCGGGCCCTCGCCGGCCCCGGCGCGGGCCGCTGGCCGCCGTGCTGGCCGGCGTGCTCGTCCTCGCCGCCGGGCTGGGGTTCGGTGGCTACGAGCTGCTCCGCCCCGACGACCGGCCGCGGGCCGAGTCGACGATCGGGGAGTTGGGCACCGAGGCCGGCGACCTGCCGCGGCCGGGCGTCTCCGCGTCACCGAGCCCCTCGGCCAGCCCGGCGGCCACCCCGTCGCAGGGACCGGGCCGGATCCGGGTGGTCTACGAGGTGACCGGGCGGGGCGCGGCCGACATCCTCTACCACGACGCCAACGGCGCGCCGATCTGGCTGGACGCGGTGCGGCTGCCGTGGCGCACCAGCGTCCGTACCGACCGGCTCGACCTGGTGATGGTGCAGGCCAGCAAGCCCGACGACGCGCGCTGGTCGGTCTCCTGTTCGGTCACCGTGGACGGCAGCCCGGCGGCGACCGAGACGGCCGGCCCCGGCGCGTGGCGGGCCAGCTGCTTCGGCGCGGCGTAGGGGTTCCCCGGCCGGGCCAGCCGTAGGCCGGCGGCGGTCCCGGACGCCGGGTTCGCGCGCTGCGCGCGGGCGGGAGCGGTCTCTCACCCGGGTCAGCGCGTCCCGGTGCTGCCCAGCGCGGCGGCCGTCCGCGTACATTGAGCCGCCGGCCCGCAGCGCCGGTACGCCGTCACCGGCGTCGCGGACGCCCCCACCCGCCCAC